>CAJOOT010000334.1 GCA_905236215.1 uncultured Eubacterium sp. | reverse complement strand
GACATCTGACTACTTAGTCAATGCAATTACTATTACCTTATCCCTAAGCACCAGATATTGGTCCGCTCATATGAAAATCGCTTGACCAACATCCGGCTGCTTAGACAATGCAATTACTTACATGTTAAGATAATCCTTCTGCTTATCAGTAAGGGTGTCAATAGTGATGCCTAAGAAGTTGAGCTTGCGGTTTGCCACTTCTAAGTCCACCTCACGAGGCACAACAATAAGCTTTTCGTCTATATCATCCTTATGCTCTAATAAATACTTTGCAGAAAGCGCCTGAATTGCAAAGCTCATATCCATAATCTCTGCCGGATGTCCGTCTCCTGCAGCCAGATTCACAAGACGACCTTCTGCCAGGACATATATCCTGTGGTCACCTACTGTATAGCCGGTAATGTTGTTTCGCTCTTCGGAGATATCGGAAGCATTATCGTGGAGCCAGGCCATATCCACTTCACAGTCGAAATGTCCTGCATTGCAGCAAATGGCGCCGTCTTTCATGTTTATGAAGGAGTCTTCGGTAATTACCTTGTTGCAGCCGGTTACTGTGATGAAAAAATCACCGTATTTTGCGGCTTTATTCATGGGCATTACATCATATCCGTCCATAACGGCTTCTATGGCTTTGACAGGATCGATCTCGGTTACGATAACGCGGGCACCCAAAGCTTTTGCACGCATAGCCACACCTTTTCCGCACCAACCGTAGCCGGCGACTACCACAATCTTACCTGCAACGATAAGGTTTGTTGTGCGGTTAATGCCGTCCCATACGGATTGACCTGTGCCGTAGCGATTGTCGAAGAGATGCTTGCAGTCCGCATTGTTTACAAGAACCATGGGAAATTTCAGGTCTCCGGCTGCATCCATGGCCTTAAGACGGATAACGCCGGTGGTTGTTTCTTCACAACCTCCGATTACATTAGGAATAAGATCCTGATATCTGGTGTGCATCATATGTACAAGGTCTCCGCCGTCATCAATGATGATGTTGGGACCTATTTCAAGTACCTTGGAAATATGCTCGTTGTATTCTTTTTCGGTTGAGTTATACCAGGCAAAAACATTGAGCCCGTCTTCTGCAAGGGCAGCGGCAACATCATCCTGGGTGGAGAGTGGGTTTGAGCCCGTAACATACATTTCTGCTCCACCTGCTTTAAGGACTTTGCAAAGATAGGCGGTCTTGGCTTCAAGGTGAACGGAAAGAGCCACTTTTTTGCCTTTAAACGGCTGCTCTTTTTTGAAATCTTCTTCGAGTGAACGAAGAAGAGGACAGTTCTTCTGAACCCAGCTTATCTTGTGATGGCCCGAAGGGACTAGTGATATATCTCTTATCTGACTCATTAAAATACCTCCCGGTTTTATGTTTTTGATTAATTTTCAGTATAAAAAATTAGATTTTTCTTGTCAAATATTTACGTAATGAGCAAAAATCAAGCATGGAACAGCAATTTTCAAAGGCTGTCGGAGTTACGGATTTACTTGTAAATATGCCCTTAAAAGCGTATACTTATCATATGTGTGAAAAAAAGAAAACAATAATGTGCCTTATGTTGATATTATGCTTTTTTTTGAGTGGCTGCAATCTCACTCCTCAGGCGGGAGAAAAAGAATTAAGCTACAGAGAACAGGGTATAGAACTTATGCAGGCGGCAAAATATTCCGAAGCTGCCAAGATGTTCCAGCTGGCTCTTGATCAGTCGATGGGATTTGTCACTGAGGTGGATATTGATATCTGCTACTACAAAGCAGCGGCTCTTTTTGCGTCGGGAGATACGGAAGGTGCACAGCAGATGTATACCAATATCATAGATTTTGACGGCAATGCATGGAAAGCATATTATCTTCGCGGCATTACCCGGATACAACAGCAGGATACTGCGTCAGCAACGGAAGACTTTGACAAGGCTATCGCCATCAATCCTTCAGATTACAACCTCTACATAGAGATATACGAGAATCTTAAGAGCGTAGATCAGAATACCGCAATTTCCTATCTGTCTCAAGCCAAAGGCCTTGAGAGCGGCAATGCTTCCTCTAAATGTGCATATGGCTATATATTGTATCTTTTAGGAGAAGAGGAACAGTCTGTCTCGCTGCTTACAGAGGCTGTAAATGAAGGAGAGGTAAGAGCCAATTACTACCTGGCGGAAATCCGTATCATGCAAGGGGATTACGAAGCAGCATCAGCTTTGGTTGATTCTGGACTTGCTTCGGAAGACGATACCTATGCAAAAGAACTCTCCTGGCTTAGGATAGTTTGTGATGAATACCTCGGAGATTTCGAAACGGCAAAAACGCTTATTGCCGATTACATTTCCGCATACCCTTCGGATACTGCGGCATTAAGGGAAAATACCTTTTTACAGACTAGATAGAATTGTATGGGAGAATCAATGGAACGTTGGGATATTTATGATGCCAAAAAAAATCTTACCGGTCGCACCATGGAAAGAAATGACTGGAATATGGAGCCGGGAGATTTTCATCTGACAGTGCTTGGAGTGATAGAACGCCCTGACAGAACATTCCTTATCACCAGAAGATCTATGGATAAGGCATGGGCTCCGGGAGCGTGGGAGATTTCCGGAGGCGGAGTAAAAGCCGGAGAAGATTCCCTTGGCGCCATTAAAAGAGAAATACTTGAAGAGACCGGAGTGGATGTGTCCGGGGCATCGGGTGGATACCTTTTTACATACAGGAGAGTCAATCCTGATGAAAAAGACAATTATTTTGCTGATGTCTACAGATTCCGAATGGATATTACCGAGGCTGATGTCACTATTCGGGAAGATGAGGTCACGGAGTTTAAGTTTGCCACGGCTGCTGAGATTGCAGAGCTCGGAGAAGCCGGACAATTTATGCATTACGACAGTATCAAAAATGCCTTTGCCGGAGATGGAAATATCCTCATAAAAGGAGGAAGAGTTGTCAATCCTTCCGATGGTACCGATGAGGTCAGGGATCTATGGATCTCGGACGGAAAGATAGCGGAACCTTTTTCTTTCAGGCATGAGGAAACGGATCTTGTGATAGAGGCTCAGGGTAATGTGGTGATGCCCGGTTTTATAGATCTTCACGTACATTTCAGAGACCCGGGATTTACGGAAAAAGAGACTATAGAGACCGGCCTTGAGGCTGCAGCTCGCGGTGGCTTTACCACGGTATTTGCCATGCCGAATACCAAACCCGTTGCGGACAATGAAGGCGTTATCACCTATATTGCTGATAAAGCAGCGAAGAGTTCCCGTGTGCATCTGTACCAGACGGGAGCTGTTACCATAGGGCAGGCAGGAAAAGAACTTTGTGATTATGAGTCTATGCAAAACGCGGGCATGATTACCATAAGCGAAGACGGAAAGTCGGTAATGGATTCATCTGTGGCAAGACGTGCCATGGAGTATGCGGCAGAGCATGATCTTGTCGTCATGGCTCATTGCGAAGATATCAATCTGGTCGAAGGCGGAGTTATGAATATGGATG
>CAJOOT010000333.1 GCA_905236215.1 uncultured Eubacterium sp. | reverse complement strand
TTTCATGCACTGGGTATTCCCGTGACAGCTCCGGAGGCGTTGGCATGTTATATTACCAATACTGCCATGGAGCAGCCTTTCATGGAGGATGCGGAAAGAAACGGAGCATCCGAAAATTTTTGCTCCTTTCACAGATGCCTTATGGGATTGGGAACCACCAATGTACTAAGGGCGCCGCTCATGATAGCTCATACCACTCTCGCCTGTGATGCAAATCAGCTTTCCTTCAGGAAACTGGAAGAGAAGTGGAAAGTGCCAAGGTTTGTATTGGATGTGCCGTTCGACACATCGGAAGAAAGCGTTTCATATGTGGCGGATCAGCTACGGGAACTGGGGATAATGACTCAGGATATTGCACACAAAAAGCTGGACGACGATAAGCTTAAAAGCGCAGTTGCCACGAGTATCCGTACTCAGGAGAAGTTTAAGGATTATCTGAACAAAAGAAAACGTGTGCATTTGCCGGAGGTCATGACCCCTGAGCTTTTAAACGTTATCTTTAACCATATATTTATAGGGCTTCCGCAGGTGGAAACCTATGTGGATCAGCTCCTTACAGATGTGAAAAATGCTCCCGGGATTCCGGATTCCGTGCCCAGACTCATTTGGATGCATGTCCTTCCCAATGCTCAGGAACCGTTAAAGGATATATTCCAGGGTAATAATAATAACAGGGTGGAGGTTATAGGATGTGATTTGGCATTTGACAATTTTGTTCCTATGGATCCCGAAAAACCATATGAATCCATGGCTCGCCGTATAGTACAAAGCAGCTGCAACGGCGTGGGGCAAAGACGTATGGAAAAAACTCTGGAGTATGCAAAAAAGCTTGATGCAGACGGAATACTCATCTTTTGCCAATGGGGATGTAAGCAGACGCAGGGTATAGCCTATGCTGCCAAAAGATACTTCGAGGATGAGGGTTTTGAGACTCTTGTTTTGGATGGTGATGCCTGTGACAGAACCAATGAAGCTTCGGGACAGGCTACCACTCGTTCCAATGCATTTATAGAAGCCTTAAATGCAGCAAAGAACGGAGGTGTATGCTGATGGTTACGTATATCTGCAAATACACACCGGTCGAACTTTTTGAGGCAATGGGCCTTAAGACATCAATGCCAAACGAGGAGGCTGTCGATTTTTATAAATCCGACGCATTGATACATCCGAGTATCTGTTCACATGCCAAGCAGCTCATCGAAATGTTGACGGATAGCGGAAGCAAATGCTGTGACGGCTGCGAAAAAGAAGAGATCATCCTGACCAACTGCTGCGACAGTATTCGTCGTGTATATGATATTTGCAAGCTTTCAAACGAGCACAGAAAAAAATACGGATACAGTACGATCCTGGATCTTCCGCATGCGGACAATGATGCCTGTGCAGGTCACTATACAGGTGAACTTATGCGACTTATCAAAGAACACCGGGATACGCTGTTTGACAGAGAAAAGCTTCTTAATGCATGGTCGGATAATGCAGATAAATGGCTAAAGCTGATCAATGATAAAACCCCTGCGATAGTACTTCTCGGAGCTCGTGCCGGTGATGGTCTTATAGCTTCGCTTGAAACGGCATTGCCGTACAGGGTGGCTGATCTTACCTGCGGAGGTTTAAGGAGTATTACCGCTCCACCGGAAAATTCAGCAGATCTTTCGGATGAAGAGCTTATAAAAGCATATGCAAAAGCGTTGCTGTCTCAGGTGCCGTGTATGCGAATGGAAGACGTTTCGGCAAGGAAGAAAATGTTGCCCCAAAACGTAAAAGGTATCGTTTATCATACGGTGAGATTTTGCGATTATTATTCGTTTGAATATGAAGATGTCGTAAAGACGGCCGGTGTGCCGGTTCTTAAGCTTGAGTCCGATTACACGGCTCAGAGTTCCGGGCAGCTTTCCACGCGAATCGGAGCTTTTCTTGAAAACTTTGAGGATGGATCGGATGAGAAAAGAGCTACAAAGTCAGAAACTGACGGAGATAACAAAGTGAACGAAAACGGAAAGTATTACATAGGAATAGACAGCGGATCTACAACCACCAATGTGGTTGCGACAGATAGGGACGGAAATATCATGGCGTCCGGGATAGTCCGCACGGGAGTAGGAGCGGCAAAGGCGGCCCGTGAAGCGCTTGATGACGTTAAAAGTCAATTGGGTATCAGCGATGATGATATCAGGCTTGTCATGGCCACAGGTTATGGGCGCGATTTCATATCATTTGCCGATGACACAAGGACTGAGATTTCATGTCATGCAAAGGGCGCACATGCTCTTTCGCCAAAGATACGCACGATCATCGATATAGGCGGTCAGGACTCAAAGGTTATCTGTCTTGATGAAAGCGGAATGGTAAAAAATTTCATTATGAACGACAAGTGTGCAGCCGGAACGGGAAGATTTCTTGAGATGATGGCAGCCACTCTTCAGATGAGTCTTGACGATATAGGCTCAAAAGGACTTGATTTTAAAAAGGAGCTGACGATTTCTTCTGTTTGCACGGTGTTTGCGGAATCTGAGGTTGTATCACTTATTGCACAGAATGAATCGGTGGATGACATAATACATGCACTCAACAAGTCTGTAGCCTCTAAGATTACAGCTATGGCAGGACGTGCACGCTCTGAAGGACCGTTTATGATGACGGGGGGAGTGGCAAGAAACGCCGGTGTACGTACCGAGATAGAAAAGCGCCTGGGTGAAAAGCTCATAGTTCCCAAGGCACCGGATCTGGCGGGGGCTCTTGGGGCTGCGCTGTTTGCAATGGAAATATAATGGCTCAAAATGCAATGCTGCGGTTGGGATGTATTGACATTTAAAGACGTGTGACATATTATTCCCATGTTGACACTACAGATATAGGAGGAACAAGGTTTATGAAAAAGATTATTGTAATGATGTTGACAGGAATTATGGTAGCCGGTATGGCAGCATGTGGCAATGCTGCTACAGAGTCAAAAGAAAGCGCTACACCCACGGCTTCTGCAGAGCCGGCTGTTGTTGAAGAGACTGCAGATGCAGAAAGCGCCGATGCAACGGCGGATGCATTTGAAAGTAGTGATGCGACGGCAGATGCGGAAGAAGAGGGCGGGGACAGTATAGCAGCTTTGTTTACTGATTGTGCAAATATGGAAGTAGGAACAGCCGGAAGCTCTCTTAAGACAGCAGCTCTTTCCGAAAGATTCCTTAGCTACGCATTTATATATGGATTTACAGAGAGTTCCGCTGATGAGGCTAAGGATGTAATCAGCAATGAATACAATTCCCTTGACGCCGCAACACAGGAGCAGTTTGCGGAGAACTTTGATTCTGTCGCATTTGTAATTGATGATGCTTTTTCAGATTGGGATGCCGCACAGACCACATTTGAAGATGCCGGTTGTAAAGAGAGTATGCAGACACTCATGGAGGCTCCCGGAATTGAGAAAAACTGGGAAGTGTTCAGAGATGCCGTAAAGAGCGTAATTGGCGGCAGGTAAACCGTTTTAACTTTCGCTAAGAACAGTTGGCATCAAAGAGGAGATAGGCATTATGTCAACTTCCCCCAAAAATCAATTATATGCAATACGTACAGACCTCCTGAGTAATCGGGAGGTCTTTCAAAGATGGCTCGACACTGTACCGGAAAAGAGAAGACAAAAAGTCTTGTCGTGCGGCTCTTCAGAGGGAAAATTCAGGTCTCTTGCGGCAGGCATACTTGAATATGTAGCAATCCAAAGATGGGGAGAGGGTGAATACTTTCTTAACCTTTCGCATACCTGCGACATAGCCGTTTGTGCCATATCTGACAGACCTGTAGGCGTAGATGTGGAAGGTCGCAGAAAGATGGGGGATAAGGTCGTAATGCGTGTTTTTTCTCCATATGAGATCGAAGCGATAATGCAGTCGGAGGAGCCTTTCGATATTGGATTTATTCGCCTGTGGACAGCAAAGGAGAGTATCGTAAAATACACGAAAGAAGGTCTTTCTCACGGCCTTGACGACATCGAGATTGACCCCGGTTCATACAGAATAAGAAAATGCACCGGAATAGATGTTGAAAACGTATATTTATCACGGTTTGAAGCTGATGGTTATTATATTACTGTCTGTTCGCAGTACGAGCAGTTTTGTAAAGCTATAAGCATACCGGAAATTCAGTAGTTCT
>CAJOOT010000332.1 GCA_905236215.1 uncultured Eubacterium sp. | reverse complement strand
GTCGCGCTCCGCCTTCATGATAAGGCTTCTCGCGTTCTTGTAGCTGGTAATGTAAGTGGGATCTCCGCTCATAACGTAGCCGACAATCTGGCTGACGGGGTTGTATCCCTTTTCAGTCAGAGCCTGATAGACCTGATCGAGCACTTCGCTCACTTTTATCTCTTGTTCCTTATGAATTTGAAAATATTGTGTGTGATTAATATCGGCCATCTCATTCTCCTATGTATGACAAACGCATATTATCAGGGCACAAACCCCGACCATATATTTTAGTACATTTTTCGTTAAATGGCAAATTACAGAGGTTTTCACTCCTGTACCCAAAGCTTTCCAAATTTGTCACGTTTCAGACATCCGCTGATAATTTCATCTTCGATCGCGGTATTCGAATAAACCTCAAGATATCGTTCACTGTGCCCAAAAGAAGCCAAAACATTGTCTATGGACTTCTTCTCCTCAATAAGAACGTGAACTTCGGTTCCCAGAAGGGAATCCTCATATTCTTTCTTAAGAACAGCCACATCATCCATAAGTATCCTTACCCTCTCCTTTTTGACAGCCTCCGGCAGTTGCCCCTCCATACGATCGGCCCGTGTGCCGGCTCTTCTGGAATAGGGAAATACATGCACATCAAAGAACCCCACTTTCCTTACAAACTCACGGGTCTTTTCAAACTCTTCATCCGTCTCTCCCGGGAAGCCACAGATTATATCAGTGGTAAAAGCCGGCTTTTTAAAATATTCCCTGAGTATTTCAATCTTCTCCAAAAAGCCTTCCGTATCATACCTTCGGCCCATTCTCTTAAGAACGGTATCACAACCGCTCTGAAGAGAAAGATGAAAATGCGGACAAATGCTCTTAAGCTCCGCCATTCCCAAAGCACTCTCTTTCGTAATATAGCTCATCTCAAGAGAGCCCAGTCTTATTCTCATATTTGAAACTTCCGAATCCACAAGCCTAAGAAGCGACAAAAGATTGGTTCCTATATCTTTTCCGTAAGAGCTTAAATGGATGCCGTTTAAGACCACCTCTTTACATCCTGTCTTTTCGAGATTGTGTATACTTTTGATTATATTTTCAGGGGATGAGCTCCTAACTCTACCTCTTACGTATGGTATTACACAATATGTGCAAAACATATCACAGCCGTCTTCGACCTTTAGGAAAACTCTGCTTCTGTCTTTTTGTCCGGTTACGACCATTTCTTCTATAGCGCCACTTCCGTCAATACCATCAACATAACGAACATCACCAACGCAGCCATCTACCGCTTCTTCCCTTGACTTAAACAATTCGTCCAGCGCCCTGATAAGTTTTGTCTTTTCGTCATTGCCAATAATAATATCCACATAGGAAAGATCATCGTTTGCAAAGCCATTCCTATCGGCATTCTGAACATAACAGCCAGCCGCCACTATCACTGAATCAGGGTTTAATTTTCTGGCTCGTCGCAACATTTGTCGTGATTTTCTATCGGCAATATTAGTAACTGTACAGGTATTTATTACATAGACATCGGCCTTATCATGAAAATCCACTATTTCGTAGCCTGCATTTTCAAGCAGCTCTCTCATGGCCTCAGTTTCATAATAATTGACCTTGCAGCCTAAATTGTGCAGTGCAGCGGTTCTCATTGTTCTTCCTTCTTGGGCAATACTCTGGTGCCGCTTTGGGATACAACAAGTATTTCGGTAGTCTTAACAGCCTCTTCATAAAGCGGTTCTATTAAACCTCTGAGCTTTTCTTCCGACTTCCTGATAGATTTTAATGTAGGCTTGGTGACCGGATGTTTGGCAACAAAGATGGTACAGCAATCCTCATACGGAAGTATCGAAGTCTCAAAAGTACCGATATTTCTTGCACGTTCTATAATCTCATTCTTGTCAAAGCCTACCAAAGGCCTGTATACAGGCATCGTGCACACTTCGTTTGTAACCAACATACTCTGCATGGTCTGACTGGCCACCTGCCCTATAGATTCACCTGTAACAAGTCCTATGGCTTGTGCATCATAAGCAAGCTGCTCTGCTATCCTCATCATATATCTTC
>CAJOOT010000331.1 GCA_905236215.1 uncultured Eubacterium sp. | reverse complement strand
TCCGGCAAAAAATACAAAAACTGTCATGGCAGACTGGCAGCCAAAGGATGATAACTTGAAAGTGAAACATACGGCGGACATTTTGTGTCCGCCTTTTTTACAGGAGAAGATGCAATGAATATTAGTGCGGAGGTTTTCGGAGTCAACAAAGATTTTGATAAGATCACTGCATATACTCTTGACAACGGCAGAATAAAAGCAAAAATAGCTGATTACGGAGCCACTCTTTTGAATCTGTGGGTGCCGGATAAGGATGGTAACGTAAAGGACGTTGTCTTGGGATATGATAAGGGTGAGCAATACAGTGACAATCCCTGTAACTTCGGTGTTACGATAGGCCCTTCCGCTAACAGGATAGCCGGCGGTAATGTTGAAAACGATGGAAAGGTCTGTCAAATGATAAAAAATGAAGGGGATAACAATCTTCATACAGATTTGAACCATGGTTTACATAAGAAGTTTTGGAATGTCGATGCTTTTGGTGATAACGTTACATTAACCATAAATATACATGATGGAATGTACGGACTTCCGGGAAATCGCATGATTATCGTGAGTTATACTCTTACATCGGATGATGTTCTGAGGATAGGTTATTATGCCGTTTCTGACAAAACCACCGTATGGAATCTCACAAATCACAGCTATTTCAATCTGGCAGGCGAGGATTCGGGCGATATTTTAGCTCATGAGCTTAAACTATATTCATCTGCATATACTCCCGTTTCGGATGATCTTATTCCTACAGGTGAAATTTTAAGTGTCAGCGGTACACCCTTTGATTTTAAAAAAATGAAAGCAATCGGTCGGGATATTAATGCTGATGACAATCAGCTTAAAATAGGACGGGGATACGATCATAATTTTGTCGTGGAAGATTACGAATCCGGAGGATTTCTCAGGCATGCGGCAGACCTTGTGGATCCTGCGTCGGGACGCAAGATGGAGACCTGGACCACACTGCCGGGAATGCAGCTTTATACCGGCAATCACATAAATGAGCCTAACGGCAAGGGTGGACATTCTTATACACGGCATGCGGGAGTTTGTTTTGAGACCCAGTTTTTCCCTGACAGCATGCATCATGACGGGTTTGAAAGCGCTGTATTTAAGGGAGGAAGCGCATATAAATCGATTACGGAATATAGATTCGGAACAATATAAAAAAACCGGTCCGATTGAACATCGGACCGGTGAGTATTATTCGTTGATGGCTTTTTTGATAGCGTTAAGAAGATCGTTGTACTCTTCAAATGCCGGGATATTTGGATAATCCTTTTTGATCTGCTCGGTACTCCTGAAAAGGAAACCTGCCTTTGAGGACTGTATCATACCCAGATCATTGAAACTGTCGCCGGAGGCAATAGTATCATATCCTATGGACTGAAGAGCCTTTACGGTATTTCTCTTACCATCGGGAAGGCGCATCTTGAAGTCTGTGATTTCTCCGTTTTCTGCCACAACCAGGGTGTTGCAGAAAATGGTGGGCCAACCGAGTTTCTTCATAAGCGGCTTGGCAAATTGAGTGAAGGTGTCACTTAAGATGATGACCTGTGTTTCTTCACGGAGCGCATCAAGGAATTCTTTGGCGCCGGGAAGCGGATCTATGGTGGCTATGGTATCCTGAATCTCTTTTAGACCGAGGCCGTGTTCCTTTAGGATATCAAGTCTGAACCTCATGAGCTTGTCATAATCCGGTTCATCGCGTGTGGTGCGCTTTAGTTCGGGGATGCCTGTGGCATCGGCAAATGCTATCCATATTTCGGGGACCAGTACTCCCTCGAGATCTAAACATGTTACAAACATTATAATCATACCTCCTTGCGGTAAATTCCCGCCTATTGTAACATGATAGCGTGTATGATTTCAATGAATTCAATCGAATGGAGAAGATAAATGTACCTTGCATCAGAATGGAAAGATTATGAAGTAATAGACTGCTCTGCGGGAGAGAAGCTTGAACGCTGGGGCGAATATATGCTGGTGCGTCCGGATCCGCAGGTGATCTGGAATACAAAGAAGCAGCATCCGGGCTGGAAAAGCCCCAATGCTCATTATCATCGTTCGGCAAAGGGAGGCGGATCATGGGAATTTTTTGATTTGCCGGATGAATGGAGCATACGTTTTGATCCTCTTGATCTTACATTCAGGCTTAAACCCTTTAAATTTAAACATACCGGAGTTTTTCCGGAGCAGGCAACAAACTGGGTATGGTTTTCGGAGCTCATACGGGAAAGGGTAGCTAAAGATTCTGCCGACAACGCAGCTGCAAGACCCAAAGTGCTCAATCTGTTCGCATATACGGGGGGAGCAACATTGGCAGCAGCCCGTGGGGGAGCGGCAGTTACACATGTTGATGCCTCTAAAGGTATGGTGAACTGGGCCAAGGAAAACGCGGTTGCATCAGGGCTTTCCGAAGCCCCGATACGTTGGCTGGTAGATGACTGCGTCAAGTTTGTGGAACGTGAGATAAGACGTGGCAATACATACGAAGCTATTATCATGGATCCGCCATCATACGGCCGCGGACCCAAGGGTGAAATATGGAAGATAGAGGACAGAATCCATGAGCTTATACATCTGTGCACGCAGGTTTTGTCGGATAAGCCGCTATTCTTCCTGGTGAATTCATATACCACGGGTCTTCAGCCTGCCGTCCTTACATATCTTATGTCAACCGAATTAAAACCTTTCGGCGGACGTGTGGAAGCCAATGAGGTTGGTCTGCCGGTATCCGAAAGCGGTCTTGTACTTCCGTGCGGCGCTGCCGGGAGGTGTGTATTTTGATAACGCTTAGGTCGGGTGATGTGTTTGATACCGAAAAGACAGCCTTTTGCGGACAGACGTTTCGGGCAAAACGAACAGATGATGGGGCGATACGGTTTATAACCGGGTACAGTTCGGTTGACATAAAGTCCACATGTCTTCCGGATCTTTCAACACTGTGGCAGGAATACTTTGATCTTTCTTCGGATTATAGGGAGCTTATAAGCAAGATTGACCCCAAAGATGTTTTCATGAAAGAGGCCAAAGAAGCCGGATTGGGAATCAGGATCTTAAGACAGGAGCCATGGGAAACGCTTGTTTCGTTCATCATATCTCAGAGGAAGTCCATTCCGGCGATTTCAAAATGTATAGAGCAGTTATGTGACAGATTTGGAGAGCCATTTAAAGGACCTGAAGGGGAGGTGCTTCGTGCATTCCCCGAACCGGAGGCTATAATGGATGCAGGTTTTGATGAACTTAAGGCCTGCGGTCTGGGGTACAGAATTGATTATGTAAAGGATGCCGCGGCAAAGGTGGTTTCGGGAGAGATAGACATCAGGACGCTTGAAGAAATGCCGGATGATGAGCTGTTTGAAACCTTGCAGCTTGTGAAGGGGGTTGGTAAAAAGGTGGCGGATTGTGTATGCCTTTACGGCTTCCATCGTATGAGCCGTTCACCTGTGGATGTTTGGATAAAGAGAGTCATTGATGAACATTATGAAGGAAGAAACCCGTTTTTGGCGTATGGTGATGCAGCAGGACTTATGCAGCAGTATGTATTTTATCTCAGCCGGAGCTACAACCTCTGACTGATATAAACACTCTGCAGGGATGCGCGGAGATTTGCATATGAAATATGTGCGCTGCGCTGACGCAGATTTGTGAGTGGGAGACAGAAAAGATAAGATTGCCAATCCTTTGTTCTTTTGCTATAATTACACTTGCGCGTGGGGCATTAGCGCAGTTGGGAGCGCGCCACAATGGCATTGTGGAGGCCAGGGGTTCGAATCCCCTATGCTCCATTTGGTAAAAACAATCCTGTACGGGGTTGTTTTTTTGTTGGATCTTGCGGAACGAGTCTTGACGAGTGGTATCATCTATTCAAAAAATTCATCAATTCTGTTCTTTGTGTCGAACACATGATTGTAGATGAGCATGTGATATTGTTCGAGTATATCATAATATGGTGAGGTCTCATCATCAATCTTAATGAGATTTCCGTCGTTGTCTAGGCATCCATTTAATGACACGATTGGGAGCTTATCATGAAGATCAAGGAGAAACCTGTCATATCCGGTAAGCTCGATTCCGCAGGCCTCTTTCATAATACTTGAAAGAAAATTGGAACTTATATCAAGGTTTGAGTTTTCTTCTATGTCAAAGTTTGCCCACATTATATACGATGTATTGTAAACACGCATCAGATCCTTTCCTGTCAGATCATTCATCTCGGTTCCACCCAAAAGTTTGGTGTAGAATTCATCATTGAGTTCCGGCAGATGATCTCCAAAGAACATTATGACAGTTGGATCATCAGTGTTTTCAAAATATGTGATGAGCTTTTCCAGAGCCTGGTCACTTCTGTGAGCTAAAGTCAGGTAAGTCTCGACATCCGGGTAATCGTAGTCAGCCTCGGGTATGATTACATCCCCGAGTTCTGCAAGGCTCTCTTCTTTGTATGGACTGTGGTTCTGCATGGTGACGTTGTGAATAAAGAACGGCGCATCAGTGCTTTTGATGTGGGCTTCGTATTCTGAAATTACCCGGTCAACATCAGCATTGTCTGAGACAAGCCCACGTAAAGTCTCAGTATCTTCTGTAAATGAATCCAGGAAAATCAGGTTGTCAAAGCCAAGCTGTGAATATACATTCTGTCTGTTATAACCGTTTCCATGGTACGGATGCATACCTATAGTGTCCGTGTATCCAATGTTTTTAAGAGCTGAGTTAAGGCTTGGAAATTCGGACTTTATATAAAGCTGGTAAGGTGTGGTGGATTCGGGCATAAATGCGAGCGAATCACCGGAGAGCACTTCGTATTCAGTATTGGCAGTCTTTCCGCCGAATGATGACACATAAAGATGTCCGCGGATCGTGTTTTCGGTAAGGCTGTTAAAGAAGGGGGCGACCTCTTCCGAAGTTTCAAAATCCCCTACCGTCTGAAGGTCGGAGAAGGCTTCATCCATCACTATGATAACGTTGGGAAGGTCTTTTTGAGCATCTCCTGACTCCGAAGCATCACCGGAGGCAGAGTACGTTTCTGTTATTGCCTGAACAGCCTCTATGCTGTAGCCTTCGGGCTCTTCTATTATAAGGAACTGGATGCTTCTTATGAAAGTGAGGATGGCGCCGCTTTTTTTATAGCTCTTCTGGGGCTGGAAAGTGTTGATATTAACATGGTTGTTTTTAAGAATATCCGTATATAGATATGTCTTTATGAAAACAGCACTTAAGATTACGGCGATGATAGCGAAGATGATTCTTGGAATCCCGCCCATAGCTTTGGTGGAACCGTTGCTTTTTATGATGAAGCACCAGATTACCGTATTCATCAGCAATGTATAGGTAACGTAGTTGAATTCATAGGAATAACCGCCTGCCACGTTCATTGCCGTAGCCATTGTGGAAAGATCGGAAGCCAGAAATGCCACTCCGCGAAGGGCAAATACGAAATAG
>CAJOOT010000330.1 GCA_905236215.1 uncultured Eubacterium sp. | reverse complement strand
GGATGCGCAGGGATTTGCACATGAAATATGTCAGCTAAAGCTGACGCAAATCCCGCGCCAAGTCTCGCGAGCGAGACTTGAATTTTCAAACCTGTCCGAAAACGATATATCAACAAAAGGAGTGCTAAAAATGAGTGTAGAAAAATTGCCTTTCAAGATGCCAAGTTTTGATGTTACTGGAAAAACAGCAGTGGTTACTGGAGGTACCAAGGGTATTGGCTATGGTATTGCCGTAACGTTGGCATATTTCGGAGCCAATATTGTGATCACAAGCCGTCATCAGGACGAGTGTGATAAGGTGGCATCAGAGATAGAAGAAATGGGTGTAAAGGCCATTGGTATACAGACTGATGTGCAGCATAGAGAAGAGGTTGAAGCTCTTATTGAAAAGACCGTGGAGCACTTCGGAAGCATTGATATTCTTGTCAACAATGCCGGTATGGCAGTTACCAAGTTTGCTGTTGATATTACCGAAGAGGACTATGACAAAGTAATGTCATCCAATCTTAAGAGTGTATATTTTGGGTGCCAGGCGGCAGCAAAGAAAATGATTGAGCAGGGTAGAGGGGGTTCTATCATTAATGTTGCTTCCATAGGCGGAATCAAGGGTTCAAATGCTCTTTCTACATACGGTGCATCAAAGGCAGCTGTTATCAATCTTACCAAGGATTTTGCCATAGAGTGGGGACGTTATAATATTCGTGTCAATGCTGTATGTCCCGGATATGTTATAACGGCGATGAATATGGAACAGCTAAATGATGCTTCTTATGTGAAGAGGACGTTAAAAAGCATACCATTAAAGCGTTTTGGTGAAGTGAGTGAGGTGGCTTCGGTGGTTGCATTTCTTGCCTCCGATGCATCAAGCATCATGACCGGAGAATATGTGGTAGCAGATATGGGAGCTACATTGGAGTAATATATGTTACAGGGCAATCTTTCCCAGCAAACTGCCGAGAAATTAAGTAATAATATAAAAAATTCATCTAAAGGTTATATGCCCGGCGATAAGCTGCCTAATGAGAATGAGCTTTCATCATTGCTTGGAGTTTCCAGGACTACGCTCAGGGAGGCTATCCGTATTCTGGTTAATGATGGGATATTGACAGTACGCAGAGGTAAAGGCACATTTGTATCCGACAGCCTTGAGAGGCTTGCGGATACGACTGCCGTTTCAGGTCATGAAAAGGGAAACCTCAAAGTAACCCTGAGAGATCTATTTGAGGCACGCATTATCATCGAGCCGAAAGCTGCTGCTTTGGCAGTTCAAAGAGCATCGGATGCTGAAATAGAAGAGATAATGAGTCTTGGGGAAAAGGTTCAGAAGTATATCTTAAAGGATCCGACGGGAGAGGAGAGGATAGCTTCTGAGGCGGCTTTTCACGGAGCTATTATTCGTGCGGCACACAATGATTTTCTGGAGAGCTTTATACCGCTGCTTACACAGACCATAGAAAAAGTCTTTGCTGTGGATGAAAATCTGGAAACCATTGCTCAGGATGCGTATAAGGATCATATAATCATTATGGATTGTCTCAAAAAGCGTGATGCGCAGGCTATGGAGAGTGCGATACTCATTCATCTGCATCATGCGGCATGGAATGAGAGTATAGATTTTGCTTGACATATGTTAATGCTTCATGTATATTGTATGTCAGACAACGCATATGCGTTGTCATACAACATAAAAATACCAAACAACACTATTATCAATTATCTCAAAGGAGGCTATTACAATGAGCAATTACGAGAACAAGCTTTATTCCGAAAAAGATTGCGATCTTTCTCTTCTTAAGGGAAAGACAATAGCTATTATCGGATACGGAAGCCAGGGTCATGCACACGCTTTAAACCTTAAGGATTCCGGATGCAATGTTATTATCGGTCTGTACGAAGGATCAAAGAGCGCTGCGAAAGCCAAGGAGCAAGGACTTGAGGTATACAACACAGCCGAGGCTGCAAAAAAGGCAGATATTATCATGATTCTTATCAATGATGAGAAACAGGCTGATATGTATAAAAACGACATAGAGCCGAACCTTGAAGCAGGCAATATGCTTATGTTTGCTCATGGTTTCAATATTCACTATCAGTGCATTGTACCGCCTGCAGATGTAGATGTTGCCATGATTGCACCTAAGGCTCCCGGTCACACAGTTCGTTCCGAATATCAGGCAGGAAAGGGAACACCTTGCCTTGTTGCTGTATATCAGAATGCTACCGGTAAGGCACTTGATCTTGCACTCGCATATGGCGCAGGTATAGGCGGAGCCCGTGCCGGACTTCTTGAGACTACATTCCGTACAGAGACAGAGACAGACCTTTTCGGCGAGCAGGCAGTTCTCTGCGGCGGTGTTTGTGCACTTATGCAGGCAGGTTTTGAGACTCTTACAGAGGCCGGATACGATCCGAGAAATGCATATTTTGAGTGCATTCACGAGATGAAGCTTATTGTAGATCTTATCTATCAGTCCGGATTCGCTGGTATGAGGTATTCTATTTCAAATACTGCTGAGTACGGTGATTACGTTACCGGACCTAAGATTATTACCGAAGATACCAAGAAGGCTATGAAGAAGGTGCTCGACGATATTCAGAGCGGTGCTTTTGCAACAGAGTTCCTTCAGGATATGTCCTCGGGACGTCAGGTACACTTCCGTGCAATGCGCAAGAAGGCAGCTGAGCATCCTGCTGAGGTAGTTGGTGAGGAAGTAAGAAAACTTTACAGCTGGTCAAACGAAGATAAGCTGATAAACAACTAAATTAATTTAGGATTTAGTTTTCCAGCAGACAAGAATGCGATCATTCTCTTT
>CAJOOT010000329.1 GCA_905236215.1 uncultured Eubacterium sp. | reverse complement strand
CAATCGAGGAAATGCGCCGGCTATTTTCGGCGAAGTGTTTCAATTGCTGGACAGAAAGGTGGAAGGGCCATATTTAGCTAAGGAAGTCGGAAGGACCATATTCAGCAAAGGAAGTTGGGGAGAGCGAATATGGAATAACCAACTTTGATATTGCAGAGACTGTTTATGGCGATAGAGAAAGAGAAGTTGTTCTTCCCTCAAATCTGTGGATCCTTGCGACCATGAATACTGCAGATCAGAATGTTTTCACTTTGGATACTGCATTTCAACGCAGATGGATCATGCGTCTGATAGAAAATGATGTGCAGAAGGCAACTCATGCAAATACAAATATATCAGGTTCACAAATCAGCTGGGGTGTTTTTGCGTCTGTAGTAAATGACCTGATTCTGGAAGCTAACGCGGATATCAGCAGCTCTGAGGACAAGCGTCTTGGAGCCTATTTTACCGGTATAAGAGAGCTTCAGGTCGGTCGATTCCCGGAAAAGGTCCTTAAGTATCTGTGGGATGATGCCTTCAAAATGAGTCGTGAAGCGTTCTTTGCCGAAGATATGAAGTCATTGGAATATGTTATAGAAACGTATAAACGCACAGATGAAGACCGCTTGAAAGCTATAACCCGTTTGGATGTATATTCCAAGATGCTTGCAGAAGTAAACAAAAGAGGAAACGTTAAAGTAGAAACGAATGAAGAAATGCCAGACGACAACGAGTAGGTGATTTGAATGACTCAGTATAGCATTAGGGACAAGTGTCATATCAACACAAACTATGACACTGATACCTTTGTAGGAATTCGGTGCGATAAGGGTGATTTCTCTGTAAATTTTCCCTTAGGCTTTTGTCTTCCTGATAATGATAAAGAATTGCGGAAAGACATTATTCTGCTGATCAACACCATCGCTTCTACTACACGACGCAAAGATTCTGGTGTAACCAGGGCGGCGGCTTCTTTTAATGAGCTTGGATTTCCAATACAGGCTTATCTCTACCTGATAAATGATTATATAAGTAGGGGATATTATCGAGAAAGAGAGACTCATTATCATGTTTCCGTAAAAGGGAAGATTAATTGGGGAAGGACAATAAAAACTCAAAAGCCATATCTTCAGGATCAGAAGGCATATTATCTCAAGTTTGTAACAAAGGAGAACGCGGTTAATGAAAGTGAAATCATATCATTAATTCACGAGTACTGTGTGTATGAAAGCTTTCAAAAAATGGGATGGCTATTTACATCTGTACTTCCTCAGAAACCAAGGATACGCTTCAATAAACGATTATTCCTAAGCGTTGTCGGGGAGAAAATGTTCCAGACCTATAATGATCGAAACAAAGCTCTGTTTAGAAGTATGCTCGCAATAATAAATGAGGAGCAAAAAGAAGATGCGCCGCTGGACTTTCGTTATGGGACTTATCGATTTGAGTATGTGTGGGAGGCTCTGATAGACAGAGTTTTTGGTATCGAAGAAAAGTCAGCTTATTTCCCGAAAACCATGTGGCTCCTAGATGACAAATATAACGATAATGCATGTTTGGAGCCAGATTCCATTATGCTGTGGAATGATAATATATATGTTCTGGATGCAAAATATTATAAATATGGAGCTACTAGACGGCCATGGGATCTTCCGGAATCTACATCCATCAATAAACAGATTACATACGGGGAATTTATATCTGGTCAGGAGAAACTTACAGTTGGTTCAAGTAAAAAAAAGACGCCTACAGTATATAATGCATTTTTGATGCCCTTTAATAAGAAGAGCGAGCTTTGGAAGAACTCAGACTCTATGTTATCCATTGGGGAAGCCATTAGTACATGGAAATCCAATGAAGAAACATACGAAAGAATCCAGGGAATACTTATAGATGTGAAGCATCTTATGAGGGTAACAGTGCATCAGGATGAATCGGAGATTTCCCGTTTGGCAGAATGCATTGAAGCAGCAATAGAAAAGAGGCCGATAGAATGGCGGATCGGATAATACCAGAACAACGTAGCCGTAATATGAAGATGGTTAAAGGGAAAAATACTAAGCCAGAAATGTATCTTCGACAACTGCTTTTTTCTAGAGGATTCAGATATAGAATACATTCTGACAAAATCCCAGGGCATCCGGATATGTGGTTGAAAAAATATAATACGGCAGTATTTGTACACGGTTGTTTTTGGCATCGTCATTATGGCTGTAAATACGCTAGCACTCCTCAAACTCGAGAAACATTTTGGAAAGAAAAATTTCAAAGGAACCAGGAAAGGGATGTAGCAGTCAAGAAGCAACTTAAGAGCCAGGGAATAAAGTGTTTGATTGTGTGGGAGTGTATGTTAAAAACAATGCAAAAGGATAGTATAGTTAAAGGTGATGTTGAGGCACGGATCGAAGAATTTTTTAATTCTGATAAAAAAAATATCTTGAAATATAATAGACTGATCAAAAGAGGAGAATAGTTATGCCAATAGAGGTATATTCATTTTTCTCCGGGGTGGGGTTTCTGGATCTGGGATTTGAAAATGCCGGCTTTGACATTGTTTTTGTTGATGAGTATGATGATCGATTTTTGCAGTCGTATCAATATGCAAGACGAAACAGCGGGCATATACCCAAATACGGCTATAGTAATACAGATGTGAAAGAGTATCTGTCGGATGAAGTATGGAAAAAAACCTTCCCGGAATATGAATCTCACAATGGGATGATAAAAGGATTTATAGGTGGCCCTCCCTGTCCTGACTTTTCAACTGCGGGTAAAAATGAAGGCGAAAGAGGAAAAAACGGTCACCTTACAACTGTTTATGTATAGTAAACGAATTTAAT
>CAJOOT010000328.1 GCA_905236215.1 uncultured Eubacterium sp. | reverse complement strand
GAGAATACAGGAATACAAATTTGCAAAACTGGCCGCAGTCCGCAACAAAGAAGGAAGAGAAGATTTTTTCGAAACTGCCAAAAAATACAGAGATTCATATAAAAAAGACCTTACGGATAAAATCAAAAAAGTATGGTTTCCCTACGATGTTGCAGAGCTTACCGAAAACACCAAAAAGGCAGCAAAGACAGTGGATATCCTTGTGGAGCTTACCCGGGAGTTTTCAAAACGTTACTCAGAAAAAAAGAAAAAGAACCTGGTAACAGAATTTTCGGATATTGAACATGCGGCGGCAGCCATTCTTACGGAAAAAGACGGCAGTCTTTCCGAAGTGGGCCGTCAATATGCTGAGTATTATCGCGAAGTTATGGTAGATGAATATCAGGATATTGATTATGTTCAGGAGAAGATTTTAAGGAGCGTTTCCGGAGAATCATTGGGACAGGACAACATGTTCATGGTGGGTGACGTAAAGCAGAGTATATACGGCTTTAGGCTTGCCAGACCGGATCTGTTCATGAAAAAATATGCAGAGTTTGGCAGAGGAAACGGTGGCACAAGGCTTGTTATGTCCAAAAATTTCAGAAGCCGTAAGACAGTAACAAAGACGGTAAACGATATCTTTTCCGGTCTTATGAGCAGGAATTTCGGAGGAGTGGAATATGATGAGAATTCACAGCTGAATTACGGAGCCGACTACAAAAGGGAAGATACGGATTTTAACTCCACACAGATTATTCTCACAGATGGGACGACTCGTGAAGAAGCGATGCTTGTGGCAACGAAGATACATGAAATTCTTGAGCATGATCCGCCCTATGTTATTTACGACAAGGAACTGGAATGTGAACGTAATATCAAACCCGGAGATATTGTTATCCTCTTAAGAAGCGCGAAGAATGCGGATGAATTTTCCTATGCATTAAAGGAGTATGGAATTGACTCATTTACTCCGTCAAAAAGGGGATATTTTTCGGCTATGGAGATAAATGTCCTTTTGTCGTATTTGAAGATTATTGACAATCCACATCAGGATATACCGGTTGCAGCTGTCCTAAGGAGTGCAATATACGGTCTTGATGACGATGAATTAAGTGATATCATCCTAAACAGCGCAGATGAGGAAGAACTTGATTTTTATGAAAAGGTTCTTGCTTTTGACGGAGATACAGCACTTAAAGATAAGCTTAATACTTTTGTCAACGATCTTGAAAGTTTTCGTAAAAAATCATCCTACATGAAGGTTAGGGAACTTTTGGATGAGATTTTGTATGTAACCGGTTTTGAAGAGCTTTGTGCCGCTATGAAAAATGGCGATACCCGTATCATGAACATCAGGATGCTCCTTACAAAAGCTGTTGCATTTGAAAAGAGTTCACTTACCGGGTTGTTTGAATTTAATCGCTATATCCAGCAGCTCAACGAATATGATGTGGATTTTGGAAGAGCGGAGCTTAATGCGAATGCAGGTTTGGCTGTGGAGATCTGCACCATACATAAGAGCAAGGGACTTGAGTATCCGGTGGTTTTCCTGTCACAGACTGCGGGAAGGTTCAATACCACTGACCTTAAGGCTGATTTTATAACGGATGACATGTACGGAGTCGGTATGCAGGATATTGATATTGATACACGTATCAAAGGAGAAACACTTCCGCATATCTTCATAAAACAGAGAAAGAAAAAGGAACTTTTGTCCGAAGAGATGCGCGTGCTTTATGTGGCCCTGACCAGAGCAAGAGAAAAACTTATCATTACCGGCGCTTGCACAGATGCTTTTGACAGGGTGGAAAAATTCAACACGAGTGATGATGGGGCAATTATAGGGAAAAACATCGGAAATGTTTTGTATTCCGATGCGATGGGCGCCCGGAATTATCTGGATTGGATTCTGAATGCACTTTCTGCAAAAGGCGACGGATACAGAGCGGAATATGTTTCGGGTGAAGAACTGACTAAACCGGTAGAGGTAACGACGCATGAGGATGTCACACCGGAGAGAACTCCCAAAGAAAAGCTTTTGGAAAAACCTTTGGATAAAGAGGTGTCGAAACGTGTGGATGCAATGTTTAAAAAATATAAGCTCGCTGAAAGGAAAACAGAAGTGCCCGGTAAGCTGTCCGTATCATCCGTTAAGCTTGAACGGATGAAAGAAGCAGATGCCGAGGCTTTTGATACTTTTGAGGAAAGGGAGAGATCGCTGTATGTACCCTCATTTGCGGCCGAAACTGCAGAGGAAAGCGGAGCATCCTTCGGAACGGCGGTTCACAGAATGATGGAATGCCTTGACTTTGGCGCTGTTACTTCAAGAGAAACTTTTGATGATGAATACAACAGAGTAATAAGTACCGGGCTTATCGAACCTGAGGCGGCAGCCCTGCTCAGACCCGGTTATTTCTATAGCTTTATAGAATCCGGATTATTTAAGAAAATGCGCGATGAATATTTAAATGGTAACTTAATTAAGGAGAGAACGTTTGTGATGTCTGTTCCTGCGAATGTTATCAATCCGGAGTATGACGCTGAAAAATCAATACTGATACAGGGCATTGTGGATGTGTGCTTTGAGGAGGAGGAACGCTTTGTCATTGTTGATTATAAAACAGACAGAGTGGATTCGGGAGAGATTCTCGCAGATCGATACAAGGAACAGATGGAACTTTACGGAAGGGCAATATCTAAAGCCACAAAAAAACCTGTTCCCGAGGCAATACTGTATTCTTTTTCTCTTGGTAAAGAAATAACCGTTGCGCTTTCCGGATTTTAAGATTAAGATAGTGTTAATCAGGAACCGTGAATAAAAATGCGGATAGCGGATTTCTGAACTACTAAATTCTACGAGACTGATACATCAGGTCTGTGTACCACGTTGCTCTGTATCATATTTCAATGGGGAGGGTATTTATGAACGAGTACGAGTATGATGACGAATGTCTGGCGGTTTTTCTTGAAAATCAGGGTCAGCTGTTTGATGAGCCTGTTGCGTCTTCAGAGGAGGAAGCTCAGGAAGTGCTTGAAGACTGTCTTGCCGTAGTAGTTGATGGTGCAGACGAGGTCAGAGAATACATGGAAGAAAGTGGAATGGATGTAGGCGGTCTTTCAGACGAAGAACTGATAGAGGCCAATGAAGTATTCTCACTTTCTGATGACAGGTATCTGGTGGTCATTGCCTGAAAATGGATTATTAAAATGATTTTTCTTAAACAAAAAATTGCACCACTTTTGTGCGGTATGATTCTCATGTGTTCTCTTACCGGATGCCGTGGGATAGTCATAACCACTGAAATGAGTAATACTGAGCTTTTTAAGGTTAGCGATTGTGTTTGCAGCATGAAAGAGGCTCTTGTCTATCTTACCACAATTCAAAACGAATACAAAGATTTTTACGGAGTCAATCTTTGGGACAGTAACATAGGTGTTTCGGCAAAGAGTACAGATGACTCTCTTGTTGATGAGGAAAACATTAATTCAGATGAAGCGTTATACGGTACTGATATATCAGAATCGCTTGAGTCTTATATAAAAAACAAGACTATGTACAGGCTTCAGCACATATATTGCATGTACCTTCTTGCGCTCGAAAACGGTATAGAGCTTACTGAAGAAGAAGAGGCAGCCGTTTCTAAGGCGGCAGAGACTTTTATATCTTCCTTGAATGATTCGGAGAAGTCCTACTTCGGTATCTCCCAAGAAGATGTAGTTGAGTATTACAGCCATTACCTTTATGCACAAAAGGTTTATGACAGCGTTACCGCAGATGTGGATGTAGAGATATCCGATGATACGGCTCGAGTGATGCAGGCTCGTGTAATCTTTACGACTGATGCGGAAAAAGCCAATAATATAAGCTCACAGCTTTCGACGGGAGAAGATTTTTCGGTGCTGGCTGCAAAGTATTCTTCGCTCTCATATATCACCGCTTATGTGAGCCGCGGAGAAATGCCGGAGGCAGTTGAAAGCGTTCTGTTTACCCTTAATGAGGGTGAGTCCAGCGGATGTATTACTACGGAAGAAGGCTACTACTTTGTGAATTGTGTTTCTCGGATTGATGAGGAAAAGACTGAGGAAAACCGACAGGAGATCCTGAATAAGACCTGCCAGGATATGTTCAATTCCACATATGATGAGTTTATATCCGGGGTCGAATTTGAAATCAACGAAGCATCCTGGGATGAACTTGAACTTACCGATGACGAAAGCATCACCACGGATTCATTCTTCAGCACATACAATGAGGCTTTGGATCTTTCCGAATGAAAATTTTTTTAGTGTGTCTCTTTTGTGACCTTTTATATGTTAATATATATCCAGATCAGATGGTTCATATAAACAGCCGATATTGAATCGATCTGCAGCCAATTTCTTTTCTAAATTCTCTCTTATAAATGGTCCCGGGTATCGCCAGATGCCCGGGATCAACGTATATAAGGAGATTTCAGCAGGTATTAAGTCGGTCTCCGATATCACCAATATTTCATCTTAAAAACTGCAAATGGGGGTTCTGAAGAGTTACATAAAATGTTATAATACTGTGTTAGAAGTATATTTTAGACTAATAGGAAG
>CAJOOT010000327.1 GCA_905236215.1 uncultured Eubacterium sp. | reverse complement strand
CGATGTTTATATGCGAATTACACGGAAATGTTGTTATTCCCCTGTGCGGAAACAGAGCGTGTCTTGAGATTCTCAAACAGAAAGGCTTCAAGGGACTTAAGGACATTGAAGATCATGCAAATGATCCTGCGGATTCTACGTATCAGCCTGTCAGAAAGATTCTTGATGAGGCATATAAAAACGGTACTTACGAATTTAAGTATTCGCTGAACGGAAAAGACTATGATGTTCTTATTAAGTGTGTTTCACGTCGTTCGGACAGGTATGCTGTTTATGGAATTGCATATGAGTTATAATAAATATCCGGAGACGTAGCAGACAAAGAGCAAGACTTGAATCAGGAGGAAAGAAATGGCACAAACATTTACAAACAAACAAATGACGGAATGGGCCGGATATCTTACCGATGCGGCACAGATTACTATAGACAGAGTGAAAATCCTGGATAATTGCAGAAATGTATGCAATTTTCTTCCGGCGATAGAGATGAATCAGTATGTGCTGATCTTTACGGATAAGAGAGATAAGTCTCTTTTCTACGATATTTGGGAGGCCGGTCACTCTGAATGCGATGTGATCTATGGATTCGGATTTGAGCCCAAAGGTAAATATGAAAAGAAAAAGGTGGCAGACCTTATAGATGATGATATCACCGGACCTACGGTTGCTCTTATATACAACCAGAATGCCCATGAGTCATACAAGATAGGTATTGAAAATGACAACTTTGCCCGGGGACCTATACATTATGTGGGCAGTGAGATTCGAGCCGTTATCATGACCATGATGGGCGTTGACCCGGAAGACAGACTGCTTCTGGTCAGTGCCGAGAGTATAGTTATAGAAGCTGCTATGATGGCAAGTGAAGGCACCGTTATTGCTGTAGAGCCGGACAAGGGCTCCGAAGCTTCAATGCGTGAAAACGTGGAGAAGTTTGGAGTAAGGAATGTGCCCATAGTCACTGATGTTCATGAGGATACTTTGAAGGATTTACCGGCGCCGAGACTGTCTTTTATCGTGGCTACGGATGAACTTGAAAATCAGATAAGGGATCTTATCAAAAAAAATCCTCATATGCAGTTTATTATCTATACGCTGGAACTTAATGTACTTTCATCCGTTAAGGCAATATTTGAGCGTCACGGCATCAGAAATATGCGCGTAACACAGATTACGGTTGCAAAGACTGCAAAAGATTCGTCATTTACTGCCCAGCCCACACCGTGGCTTATTAAGGGTGAACGGTAATGAGTTTACATAATACATGGGATTAAAGCTGCTTTTTTGCAGGGAGAATTTATGAGGGATATTGGAATTATCTTCCTTGTGGGGCTGTTATGTATAAGCATACTGACGGGGTGCGGCGAGGTATCAGAGATAGAGAATACACAGTCGACAAACACCGTAAAGAGTGCAGAGACACAGGAAAACCCTTCGGTTCATGAGATGACAGATGCCGGGGAGGACAAAGAAGAGAAAGAAGCCGGAGATACTGCCGGTACCAGAGACAATACTCCTGTGGTATTGACACCGGCAGCATCAAAAGAAACGGTATACGAAAACGACGTGGCTCACATAGATGCATCCAACGTGTCGGAAGGCTATATAATGGCCTCTTATACCGGTTCCAATCAAAAAGTAAAATTACAGATTACCTGCGATGGAGGGACCACATACACTTACGATATTGTATCATCGGATTATGTGGCATATCCTTTATCTTCCGGAAGCGGCTCATATCTTGTTGAGATATATGAGAATCTTTCCGGTGACAGATACTCGACTTGTCTTTCCAAGACTATTGATGTGAAGATCAAAAACGAATTCGGGGCATTTTTGTATCCCAACAGGTATTGTGAATTCTCTTCGGACAGCCAATGCGTGGCAAAGAGCGCAGAACTGGTTGCTTCAGCTTCATCAGATCTGGATGCCGTTTCCCTTATCTATAATTACATCATAGAAAACATCACATATGACAAGGAACATGCCAATAATCTTGAAAAGGGTTATGTGGCAGATCCGGATACCACGTTGTCTTCAGGAACCGGAATATGTCTCGACTACGCCAGCCTTATGGCGGCTATGTTAAGAAGCCAGAATATCCCCACTCATCTTGAGGTAGGATATGCCGGAGAGGCTTATCATGCCTGGATAAGCGTTTACATAAAGGATGTGGGATGGATCAATGGCATGATAGAATTTGACGGAGAAAACTGGCAACTGATGGATCCTACCTTTGCCTCGAACTCCAGTGAGAATGCTTTAAGAGAATTTATCGGAAACGGTGATAATTATACAGTCAAGTACATTTATTAGGGGAAGGTATGAGCAAAAATAATATCAAAAAGCCAAATAATGAACAGACTGCAGCCTTTTTTGAAAGACTGTCAATGCTGCTTTCTTCGGGAATCGGAGTCAGGGAGAGTCTTGAAATCATGAGGGAGGATGCAGAGGATTCTCCGGAAAGAGCAGTGATCGAAGGCATTCTTGAAAATCTCGAAAAAGGTGAACGCCTTGGGGAAGCTGTGGAAAACACCGGGGTGTTTGGGGATTATGTCAACTCAATGATCTCGATGGGAGAGTCATCGGGAACACTTGATAAAGTCGCCGAATCTTTGGCAGAGTATTATGCCCGAAAGGTGCAGGTTGCACGCGATCTTAAAAATTCAGTCACATACCCGTTTGTCATGGTCGTTATCATGATAGTGGTAATGGCTGTGCTTATGATGTGGGTATTGCCTGTGTTTGAGCAGGTTTTTGCACAGCTTGGATCATCAATGAACGGCATTGCTTTAGGACTTCTTTCTGCCGGGAAGGTGCTTGAGAGCTGCGGACTTATTATCCTGATTATAATCGTTGCGATATTTGTGATCGGATTTATTGCAGCGCATACAGAAAAGGGAAGCACATTCTTAAGACGTATTATAAATATATTGCCCATTATCAGGCATTATCATGAGGATGTGGCCAGAGCGAGCTTTGCCGGAGGTATGGGCCTTTGCTTTAGGAGCGGTCTGGATACATTTTCAGGACTTGATCTGGTTTTGGGAATCATAGATCATGAACCTGTTCGCAAACTTATAACACAGATAAAAATCGACCTGGAACAGGGGGATAACCTTGGCGAAGCATTGAAAAAATCCGGTATGTTTCCGCCGCTTTATACCCGTATGATAGGAATTGGATTTAAGTCAGGCTCCATAGACAAGGTAATGTATACGATATCGGATACCTATGACAAAAAGGCCGGGGAAAGACTCGAGAACGCAGTTAGTGTATTGGAGCCTACAATGGTTATCATACTTTCGCTGGCTGTCGGTCTTGTACTTTTGTCAGTGGTATTGCCTTTAATAGGCATTATGTCAGGATTATGAGACAGCAATACATATCAGACAGGGAGGAACCGGTATGGAAATAACAAATGAGAACAATCAGAATTCAATAGATCCCGAACTTCTTGAGTGTATTGAAAAAGCAAAAGAAATGGGAGCATCGGATATTCATTTTGCCCCCGGGGCATCGGCGATCATGCGAATTGACGGGAAGCTTAAGCCCCTTTCCGACAGAAGGTTCATGCCTCCGGAGATTGACAGGATGGCAGCCTCTCTTCTTGATGAAGATCACAGGAAAAATATTGAACGTGATGGCGACACTGATCTGGCTTATTCAATACCGGGTTTCGGAAGGCTCAGGATCAATATATACAAGCAAAGAGGAACACTCTCTTTGGCTATACGTATATTATCATTTGGAATACCAACCTGCGAAGAACTGCGCCTTCCGCAAACGGTGCGGGATATGACGGAAAAGCTAAGGGGCCTTGTGCTGGTTACCGGGGCCACAGGATGTGGAAAATCCACTACGTTGGCGGCTCTTATAGGCCGTATCAACTCAACAAGCGAAAAGCATATCATCACTCTTGAAGATCCCATCGAGTACCTTCACAGACACGATAAATCCATGGTTACACAAAGGGAGATAGGCCTTGATTCGATTTCATATGCCAGCGCTCTTCGTGCGGCTCTGAGAGAGGATCCCGATGTCATTCAGGTGGGTGAGATGAGGGATATAGAAACGGTTTCTACGGTATTGAGCGCTGCAGAGACCGGCCATTTGGTATTTTCGACTCTTCATACCAATGATGCGGCATCAGCCATAGACAGGGTTATAGACATATTTCCGCCTCACCAGATGCAGCAGGCCAGAGTACAGCTGGCGGATGTGCTTGAGGGCATAGTGAGCCAAAGACTCCTTCCTCTTGCTGATGGCAGCGGCCGAATGGCTGTATTTGAAGTAATGACCGTCACACCGGCAGTCAGGAATCTCATCCGTGAGGGAAAGACCTTCCAGATAGCCACTGTCATGCAAACGGGCAGCCGTGACGGCATGATGCTGATGGATGATGCCATAATTCAGGCATTTAAGGATGGACTTATCACTGAAGAAACCGCACTGGGAGCCGCTGTTGATGCTGTCAGAATGATGAACAGGCTGGGTTTGTCTCAGTCGGATAAGACCCGGAAAGGAATACTTGGTTGACATAATGAGGAATGCGGTGGCAATCATAGCCTTTATTGGCATCATATGTGTTTTTGTTCTTGGGGTTTCTCTTATGGGCGCCGAGAATTCGTCGCGTATTGCTAAAAACCTCGAAAATGCCATTGACCGATGCATTACTGAGTGCTACGCCCTTGAGGGGACGTATCCGCCCAGCCTTGCCTATATGGAAGAATACTACGGACTTGTCTATGATAAAAACACATTTTTTGTGGATTATAGCATGGTGGGCACGAATCTCCGTCCGGATGTAACCATTATAGAAAAACAGGGAGGGGGACAATGAAAAAGAAGCATTCCGTAGACCTTGTCTTTGCCCTTATCCTGTTTTGTATCTTTGCGGCAGGTATCATATCTGTGGCTGCGTTGGGTGCTAAGGCATACAAATCCGAAGTCCAAAGTGCACAGCAGAACTTCAACGACAGGACGCTTTGTCTTTATATTACCGAAAAGATACGTCAGTTTGATGCATACGGTTGTGTAGAGGTTTCCCGATTCGGGGAGGGTGATGCACTTCGTCTAAAAGAGACTGTAGGTGAAGAAAACTATATCACATATATTTATCTGAAGGATAATCATATCTGCGAGCTTACCGAAAAGGAAGACAATGAGCTTGATGCTTCTGCAGGGGCAAAAATCCTGCCTGCAGAACACTTTTTGGTTTCGGAGGAAAAAGGACTTTTTAAGGTGTCCGTTACTCCTGAAGACGGAAAAGAAAGAACTTTTTTCGTATATTCAAGAGCGTCAGGGGGGGATGAATCATGAAATCACGTTCCACTCTGTTTTTGATAGAACTCATTATTTCAGTAATGATCTTTTCAATATGTGCTGCCGTGAGTGTAAGGATGTATGTCAAAGCTTCGGATACAGAACGGGAAAGCAGTGAATTGAACGGAGCCTTACTTGCGGTATCATCGACAATAGAAGCATATGATTCCTGCGAGGGGGACGTATCCGAATGCGCATTAAGGCTTGGCGGTATTGCTTCTGACAACGAATTCACCCTCTATTATAATTCTGACTGGGCTGTTACCGGGGAGGATAACGCCGTATATTCTCTTACTGTCAGCGACAGTAATATAAAAAGAGAGGGAGAACTTACCAAAGCAAAAGTT
>CAJOOT010000326.1 GCA_905236215.1 uncultured Eubacterium sp. | reverse complement strand
GGACTTAAAGTTACTAATCTTGCCCTTGAGCTTTACTGTAGTAGATGAAGGCTTCTTGGAGGATACAGTTTTCTTAAGAACATATCCGCTGTCATCTCCGTTTATAACATAAACCCACTTTGAGCTCACCTTTGTATAAGTGACTTTTGTATTGAAACTGAGATTATCTATCTTTTGGGATTTCTTGGATGAACTCTCATATACAACGGCCCCTGAAGCGCTTTTGATATAGCCAGTATATGTTTGAACGTTCTTTTTCTCACTATCATCGTCTGAGGCTGTAGTATCTACAGATACAGAATCCGATGTCTTGGTCAGTGTATCTGCCTGAGCCTCTGTAGTCTGTGTATTCTGTGAATCTTCTGCCAGTGCTGATACCTGAGGTACAGACATTGCAAAGATAAAACTCATGATGATACAGACAATAAATCTGGTACGCATTTGTGCTCCTTAATAAGTCAACAATATATTTGTAATATTTACTTAACATTTGTTACTATACATTAAAAATTTTCAAATGTAAAGGGAATCTTTAAAAAAATGTTGCATTTTATTGCGAAATTATTACGAGAACGCTATAATTCACTTGTCAGATCAATACATCTAAAGAGGAAAATACTTTGAAAACGCCAGACCTTACCAAATCATCAGCCGCCACGGGCACAACCGTTACATCAAGTGCCGGACGCATCTACCTGCTTGATTATATCAAGGCCGTCTGTATCATCCTGGTTATCATCACCCATTACAACTGGGATACCAAATACTATCCTGCCTTTACATATTTTATACGTATGGCTGTCCCGGTATTCATAATTATCTCCGGTTACAATTCGGCAAGCCACTTTTTAAGATGCAATAATCCAAGCCTTAAGGAGCTCTATTCTCCCATTCCGCTTATTAAAAAAATACTGTGGCTCCTGCTTCCGTACACTATACTCTTTGTTTTTGAAGGTTCTGCCACCGGTCAGTTCCTTTATATAGAAGATATTGGCACTCTGCTTTCCGTATATTTTACAGGCGGATTCTACAACGGTCTGCACGGCGGATTTTATCTGCTTTGTCTTATTACCCTCATATTTATAATGCCGGCGATGAGTAAACTCATATACGCTCGTCCGAAGATGGGGCTTTTCCTTATGTTTTCAGCCAATGTGCTCTTTGAAGAGATTGTCAGCCTCACGCAAATGCCCGAAGACGCCTACAGACTCCTGGTCTTCCGCTATCTTTTCATGGCTGCCGTCGGTATTTATATGGGATTTGGATATAGATTAAATGCCGGTATTCTTGTTCTGTTCTTCGCTGCCGGTTTTACATATCTTACACTTAATGATTACTTCTATTATCGTTCATCAATCGTAATATACTGGAGAAACACAGGTGTATGGGCCACTATATATGTAATACCGATTGTTTATCTTTTGTTCAAATACTGTCGAAACGCGAAGATACCGGGGGCTTTCGGAACTCTGCTCTCTTTTATCGGACGCTCTACATGGCACATTTTTCTCTTTCAGATGCTCTACTATAGGATTCATTGGAACAGATACTTCGGTTATATGGATGTATGGGCAAACATAGTATTTAATGTGGTAATAAGCCTTTTGGCAGGCTGCGCTTTCGCAAGTCTGGAATCACGGCTTAGAGAATGGATAAAAGAACAAAGGAAAACGGCAGATTGAATCAACGCATGACTTTATTCCCGGTCAAAAAAAAGAACAGGTCTTTTCAACCTGTTCCTTAAGTGCGGAAGGCGGGACTTGAACCCGCACGATGTAACCCACCACTAGATCCTTAGTCTAGCTCGTCTGCCAATTCCGACACTTCCGCATGTCCGTCTCTCAATCGGCACGAATGTTATTATAGCAACCTGTCTCAAAGAAGTCAATAACACATTTTAACTTTTTCCCTCATTTTTTCCTCATTTTTCCATTTTTTCCTCTTTGATATTCATCTAAAGTATCCCACGGTCTTTTGTCTTATATACTTTCTTGCGATTAGCTTGCAAAAAGAGTATGCTGTCTTTATGCAATCAATACTTCAATTAAAAAATATAGAAAAATCATTCGGAAATACCAAAGTACTTAACGGCATAAACCTGGAGATCAATCCCGGAGAGTTCATATCAATTCTGGGCTCATCCGGCTGCGGAAAAACCACGCTTCTAAGGCTTATTGCAGGACTTGATAATGCTGATAAGGGAGATATTATTCTGGAAGGAAAAAGGATAAATGATATTCCCGCAGACAAGCGCGCAGTAAATACCGTATTTCAAAACTATGCTCTTTTTCCTCATATGAATGTAGAAGACAACATCGGCTACGCATTAAAGTTAAAAAAAGCACCACGAAAAAAAATCTCAGAAAAGGTAAAAGAGATGCTTTCTCTTGTACAGCTTGACGGGTATGAGAAAAGAATGCCCTCCGAGCTTTCGGGTGGTCAAAAGCAACGCATCTCCATGGCCAGAGCTCTTGTGGCAGAGCCTAAAGTCCTCCTTCTTGATGAGCCCTTAGGTGCTCTGGACCTCAACCTGCGTCGCAGTATGCAAAAGGAATTAAAAGACATACAAAAGAAACTGGGAATTTCATTTATATACATCACACACGATCAGGAAGAAGCTCTTAACATGTCCGACAGGATTGCCGTAATGCACAACGGAATCCTTGAACAGACAGGTACGTCCGATATAATCTACAATCGCCCGGCTACAAGCTATGTTGCCAATTTCGTAGGAGGAGCCAATATCTTAAGATATGGTGAAAACACCTATGCTCTGCGTGCAGAAAACATCCTTATGGGTGATGATTTTTCGTCGATTAACAAAGACGAGCTTTTTTCCATAGATGATGCCGTGGTCATTGAGAAGTCTCTTTTGGCCGGCCTTCTTAAAGTACGCTTAAGGCTTTCCGACTCTCAGGAGATCGTATCAGCCCGCCTTGGCATAGATCTTCCTCTTGAAACGGGAAGTCACGTGACCGTAGCCTGGAAAAAGGATGATGTCACGGAGGTAAGAGATAATGGAATCTGAAAAAAAAGGCACAAAGGCTCTGCTTGCCCCCATATACATTTTTACCCTGATTTTCATTTTTTTTCCGCTTATTGTGCTCATAATCATATCTTTCATGACGAGAGCCGATGTGTGGGGATATCTGCCCGAATTTACTCTTGAAAACTATGTGCTTATCGGAGATCCGGTTTACATAAATACTTTATTCTCATCACTTGTGATGTCACTTATCTCTACTTTTTTTGTAGTGCTTTTGGGTTATCCCTTCGGCTATTTTATGTCCAGACTCTCGGTTCGCGGAAAAAATATCATGATGATACTCGTCCTTATACCGTTTTGGACCAGCGAACTTGTTCGGTTAAGGGGTTGGACCATAGTATTTTCCGGTAACGG
>CAJOOT010000325.1 GCA_905236215.1 uncultured Eubacterium sp. | reverse complement strand
CCGATCCGCAGGCCACAATATGTATACCGGTAATGTTTTTTATAAACTCCTCTTCGTCTTTGAGTTCATCAAAGGACACCCTGTTGTTTTTTACGCGAGGGTTGATGGTATTTCTCAGTACATCGGGCTGCTCCATCATTTCCTTCATCATATAGAACTCATATCCGCCTTTGTCGGCGGCATTGACATCCCATTCTATGGTATGAAGTTCTTCATCTGCCTCCTCGGAATCCATATTAAAGAAGGTGATATTGTCTTTCGTGATCCTGGCCACTTCTTCATCCTTAATATAATATACGTCTCTGGTATATTTAAGGATGGCAGGCACGTCGGAGGCTATGTAATTTCCTTCCTTTCCCTGTCCTACAATAAGCGGAGATGCCTTTCTGGCAGCATACAGCTCATCCGGGCGTTCGGCAAAAATAACACCCAAAGCATATGAACCTTCTACCCTGTGCATAACCTTGATGATGGTTTCAATCGGATCTCCGGTATAATAATAATCAAGCATCATGGCAATAACCTCCGTGTCAGTTTCCGAACGGAAGCTAAAGCCTTTTTTCTCAAGCTTCTGGCGAAGTCTTAAATGATTCTCGATAATACCGTTGTGAACCACGGCGATGGTACCGGCCGCATTAAAATGCGGATGAGCATTCTCCCGGGTGGGCTTTCCGTGCGTAGCCCATCTGGTATGACCTATACCTACGCGTCCCGGAAGCAATTCTCCATCATGGGTCATTTCCACAAGCGCATTAAGTCTGCCCTGGCTCTTTTCGTACTGGATCTCTTTACCGTCATAAACAGCTATTCCGGCAGAATCATATCCTCTGTATTCAAGCTTACTCAAACCATCAAGCAATATCGGCGCTGCCTGTGATTCACCAATATATCCTACTATTCCACACATTATTTGCTATCCTCCGAATCACTGCCGGAACTATCCTTATCTGAAAGCTCATCGTCCTCTATTGCATAGTTGGCAGCATCATTTTCATCTTTTCCGGTTCTGTTAATGATGTAATTACTGATTTCTTTTACTTTACTTGAGACAGTATAATCCTCGTTTCCAAAGATCTTCTCAAACAGTTCCTGCACGTTTGATTCAAGTGTACAGGGAATATCAACGCTTCCCGCACCGCTTATGGTGGCTGTTGTCATATCAAACGGGAAACCTGCCGTATCGCCAATATTGTATTTATTGACCACCACTGTGGAAGCAAGCGACAATATTTCCTGATCCGTAAGGCTAGTGCTTATCTCATCAACTACAGCATCAATCACTTTCTCTGCCAGATCAATGCCACCTTTTCTTACTTTTTTGAAGAGTTTTCCAAGTACCTTTCTCTGCCTTTGGGCTCTTCCCAAATCGCCCAATGCAGTCTTCCTCAGCCTGCAATATGCTGTAGCCTGAACGCCATCAAGATTATATGTACCTGCACCGTCAAGGTGGGAGCTTGAAACTCCCGTCCACTTCGCTATCTCATCGATACGCTTGTTGATAAGGCTGGCCTCTTTATCGGTAATCTTGATCTTGACGCCATCTACAGCATTGATAGCATCTACCAGAGCCTGAAAGTCTACTGTCACATAATCCGTAATATCGAGATCCAGGTTGGTGTTCAGCATTCTTATGGTCTCTTCCGGACCTCCGTAGGCAAATGCTGCATTGGCCTTTCTGTAGCTGTATTCTCCGTCGACATCTTCCTGCTGGGCAAGGTATGTATCGCGGTAAACCGATATCATATCTATTTCCTTGGAGTCGTTGTCTATAGACAAAACCATAATAACATCGGCGTTTCCGCTGCTAAGATTTCCCATTGTACGGTTGTCCAGACCAAAAAGTGCTATATTCTGGGTTCCGGTAGCATCATTTACCCCTAAGTTTTCCTCATTGAGATCCTCATGAGTGATTCTTCCAAGATATCCGCTTATCTTAAGCCAGTGATAAAGTCCCCAGAACAGGGCTATTACCACTATTATCTCAATTATAAATACTATAAACTTGGTGAGGCGTCTCTTTTTTACACCTGACATTGACTTCTTTTTTTTCATTCTACTTATCCTTCTTGTTCAAGTCTCGTCTTTTTCATTCGGCCTATAATTCCATGCCTATCGTTTCAAGTATTCTGTCTGTAGCATGGCCGTCACACGATCTCATAAACTTGTAACGGAAAGCCGCAAGTTTTTCATAATCAAACCTATCTATATGCTTCACCCAATCAATAATCTCTTCTGTAGATTCCACGATAGGACCGGGAGCAAGCTCATCATAATCATAGTAGAAGCCTCTCCAGTCGCAATATGTATCCAGATCATAAGCAAAAAACAAAAGCGGCCTGTTGAGCAGCGAATACTCATATACCAGAGACGAATAATCCGAAATACATATATCAGCAGCACACATAAGCTCCTGAATGTCTCCTGTCCTCGTTAAATCGTAAACAAATGAATCTCTGTATTTTTCCGGTATGGGCGGAAGTGTAGCCACCAGTGGATGATGCTTTACAACTATTATATAGTCATTACCGAGCTCTTCATAGAGCCTGTCATAATCAAATCTGTCAGGGCCGGCAGCAGCAGCTACTCTGCCTCTGAATGTAGGCGCATAAAGGATGAGCTTTCTGTCACCTATGGTGGGAAGCGAAGATCTGACTCGCGCTGTGGCTTCGGCTACATATTCCTTGTCATAGAACACATCCGTACGGCTTACGCCGGTAGCTTTAACTATGTTCTTTCCCTTAAGGAGCATCGCCTCCTCATATGCCCAGATGATTTCGGGACTGCTTACTGTCACGATGGAGTAATTCGCATATTTGGGATATTTCATCTGCGACTTGGCGTCATCACCAAAGATGAGATCTGCGGTACTGAACCCAAACTTCTTAAATGCTCCGCACCCATGCCACATTTGAACCACCTGTGTTTCGGGACGCTTCTTAAGCCACGCCAAATCAGGATTGGCTTCATCCATAAATACGTATTTGGCCGTAGCCATATCACGGATAAACTTATCTGTAATCCTATAATCCTGCCTTAATCTGTTATGAAGATGATTCAGATAATGTTCATGAATCTCATATTTACCGGAGCTTTTGATCTTGTCATACATAAATTGCAAAGCTACCGGCAGTGTATCATAACGCGGCACAACAAAAACCACCTTGTTGGGATTTACAGGTTTTCTGGCTTCTTTTGCATAATGTCTCGGATAAAGTATCTTAAGCGTCATAAACTTAAAAAAGTTTTTGGTATGCTTAATACGTTTTTTTCTAAATACCTTGTAAAAGGTGAGAATCGGTGTGTTCTCTTTTTCAATACGTTTTATACGTCTTTTTTCCTTGCGGAGTTTGGAGCGATAAAACAGTTTGACCCACACATTTCCCACCCGTGAGGTGACATCCGAATCACCCAGCGCGGTTTCAAATCCCGTTTGCGAACATTTAACAAACCTGGAATTGTTGTAAAGCCTCACAAAATCCGATCCGGGCTTTCCCGAAAAGATGATCGTCTTTTTTCTGAGGTTCTTTACCGAAAACAGTTTGTTGCCCCAGAAGCTGTCCAATCTGTTGTAGGGAGAATTGATTTTCCTTGAAACAAACTCTTTTACGAAAACAGTCCTGTTTGAATCAAGAGGCTTCATTACTCCGGATTCATACTTCATAAGAGGCGCTGTAACAAACGTACCGGGCGATTCATCATTAAACGTAGCATTCATAATCCTTATTGTATCAGCCATAGGACGTATTCCGGTTTCCGGAAACATAACCCTTAACCCCTTACAATCAGTAACAAACGCATGACCGGCCTTTGACAGTGATTTGATATGCTTTACTATCCTGAGATTCTTAACATCTTTGTATTCTTCCGGAATACACTCCTTGAATGTCTCGTCAACAACCATCTCAAATGACGGAAAATCCTGTGAGTAATATGCATCAAACACATCACCTATATCCTCTTTCTTTAGGAGATACGGAGTCAGTATCACCGATAAAATCGGATAACCAAGAATCTTATAAAGATCAAGCTTTGACGCCTTGATGTCAAAGTCTGCCAAATCTCTTGTTAAAGAGTCCAGGTCAGATGGGAAGATATTTTCCCTGATACTTGTGATATATCCGCACAATCGCTCAATATATGCATCCGGCAGAAGCCAGGGTCTTATAAGATACTTTCTGATAAGTATGCTTTCAATAAACGACGAATGTAATGCCGACAGACACTTGTCAAGCTCATAATTAAGCTCTTTGTCCGCAAGAGAGTTTGAGCCGGCAGGTCTTTCCACCATCACTCTGTCTTTAAAACTTTTATACACATTTTCAAAGACTTCCGGCAACGTATCTATCTTCTTAATCGCAGCGGTATCAAACTCATAATGCATGCTTTGCTCGGACTTTCCGGAATACTCTACATAGAATGCTCCTTCAAAGCCTGCTATTCTCTTGGAGCATGAAAGTGCCTTATG
>CAJOOT010000324.1 GCA_905236215.1 uncultured Eubacterium sp. | reverse complement strand
GTAATACGTTGTGAAACGATTATCTCTTTGAAAACTGAGGTGCACGTCTCGCGCCCTTGAGGCCGTACTTTTTACGCTCCTTCATTCGCGGATCTCTGGTGAGGAATCCTGCTTTTTTGAGAATCGGTCTGTATTCGTCGGAATCCACTTCAAGAAGTGCTCTTGAGATTCCGTGACGGATAGCGCCGGCCTGTCCGGTGTATCCACCACCCTGTACATTAACCTGTACATCAAACTTATCGAGTGTGTCCGTAGCTACAAGGGGCTGACGAACAATAACCTTGAGGGTCTCAAGACCCAGGTACTCGTCGATATCGCGTTTGTTGATTGTAATCTTTCCTGTGCCCGGTACGAGATAAACTCTGGCTACAGATGTCTTTCTGCGTCCGGTTCCGTAATATCTAGCGCTGGCCATGATTTTCCCTCCTTTTTAGAATGTCAGTACTTCCGGCTTCTGAGCCTGATGCTTATGTTCGGATCCCGTGTATACGAAAAGCTTAGTGTACATCTGTCTTCCCAACGGTCCCTTGGGGAGCATGCCCTTTACAGCGTGCTCAACTACTCTTTCCGGATGTGTCTTGAGCATTTCTTTTAAGGTGGTTTCCTTCATGCCGCCAACATACTCAGAATGATGATAATAAATCTTCTGATCAAGCTTATTTCCGGTCACCTTCACCTTTTCCGCATTGATAACGATAACGTAATCTCCGGTATCAGCATTGGGTGTATAGGTGGGCTTGTTCTTTCCTCTGAGGACAGATGCGATCTGTGAAGAAAGTCTTCCGAGAGTCTGTCCCTCAGCATCTACCACATACCATTTTCTTTCGATCTGGTCAGGGTTTGCCATAAATGTCTTCATGGATATCCTCCAATTTATAAATCAAGATGTTCTCTCTCACATCCGGCATGTCCGGGCCGCATGTCCGATCGAACCACTGTGTATCGACAGTAAGACACATCGGGGCTATTGATCCGTCTTCTGTCAGACTGAAATATTATACGCTTATGAAATATTCATGTCAACATATTTTTTGTGAGCACTTCTCGCATATTTTTTGTGAGCACTTCTCGCATTCTTTAGAACATCACGGTTATAACTATTATTGTCGCGAAGTACACAGCCAGCATTATATAGCCAACATAGTCTCTTCTTGCGTAACATAGCGGATGCATACGAGTACGCTTTGCATCCGGATGGTAACACCTCGCTTCCATCGCAAGAGAAAGATCCGAGGCACGTCTGAATGCCGAAACAAACAATGGCACCAGAACCGGTATCATATTTCCGGCCTTTTTCAAAAAATTTCCACTTTCAAAATCTGCTCCTCTGGCTGTCTGAGCCATTTTGATACGAATGGCTTCCTCCGACAGGATGGGTATAAACCTCAGTGCTATCGACATTATCATGGCGATCTCATGTACCGGCACTTTAAATATCTTGAGGAACGAAAGCCCCTTTTCCATACCATCAGTCAGACGGTTTGGCGTGGTTGTGAGAGTCATGATTGACGCGCCCGTCACCACATATGTAAGCCTGACAAACATAAAAGCCGCACTCCACACGCCCTGCACGGTAATATTGACGGGACCCAGCTTTAAAAGAGTCTCTCCCGGTGTAAATATCAGATTCAGAACAGCCGTCACCGCAAGTATTACTATGATAAACCGCATTCCTCTTATCATGAACCTGAAAGGCACCTTTGACAAATATATAAGCACGCAAAGAAAGACTGTCGCAATGATAAGGCCCCATATATTATCAAAGACGAACAGTGATATCAGGTAAATCAGGGTTCCCAAGAGCTTCACTCGGGGATCCAGCTTGTGCAATATGGATTGTGCGGGGTAATATTGTCCCAGGGTAATATCATTCATTTCAGTATAGCTTCCAACGCTTCCGAAACCGTAACCGGATCCGGTGGCACATCAATGCCGCGATCTCTTAATTCTTTCATGACATAGCTTATCGACGGAGCCCTAAGCCCCAACTCTTCGAGCTCTTTTACCTGTGTAAATATATCTCGAGAGGTGCCGTCCATGGCAATATGCCCGTTGTCCATCACAATAACACGCTTTACATACTTTGCCACGTCTTCCATACTGTGAGATACGATGATAACGGTAGTGCCCCGCTTTTTGTGGAGGTCCTTTACAATGTCAAGAATCTGTTCCCTTCCGTCGGGATCAAGTCCGGCCGTAGGTTCATCCAGAATAAGCATCTGTGGCTCCATCGCCAGAACTCCCGCTATTGCCGCCCTCCTTTTCTGCCCGCCGGACAGATTAAACGGCGACTGATCGTATATATCATCCTCAAGCCCCACCAGTTCAAGCGCTCTAATCGCCCTTTCCGATGCCTCGACGTCACTAAGTCCCATATTCTTTGGACCAAACATAACATCCTTCCGGACGGTCTCTTCAAAAAGCTGGTCTTCGGGATACTGAAATACAATTCCCACTCCAAAGCGAAGCTTCTTTTTGTCAAAGTCTTTGTCCGTAATATCCTCTCCATTTAGGAATACGGTATTTTCCCCGGGTCTGATAAGACCGCTCATAAGCTTAAGAAGCGTCGATTTCCCGGAGCCGGTGCGTCCTATAATCCCTACAAAGTCTCCGTCTTCAATTGAGAACGTAACATCATCCAACGCTTTGTTCTCAAAGGCAGTGCCTGCATTGTAGATGTAGTTTGCATGATTGATGATTATTGACATATCGCATCCGCCAATTCCCGGGCATCAAGAATACCCAGTGGTATATCCATACCCGCTTTTCTAAGTTCCCACGCCAGTTCAGTAACCTGTGGCAGTCTTAAGCCATAGGCCATGACAGTCTCCGGCTTAGAGAATATTTCTTTGGGTGTGCCGTCCATCACGACACTCCCCTCGTCCATCACTATGACTCTGCCGGCTCTTATCGCCTCTTCCATATAATGAGTGATAAGAATAACAGTAACACGATCCTTTTTGTTAATCTCTTCGAGGGTTGACATAACTTCTTCTCTCCCCTCCGGATCCAGCATAGCCGTAGCTTCATCCAACACAATACATTTGGGACGCATGGCAAGTACTCCCGCTATGGCTACGCGTTGCTTCTGTCCGCCGGAAAGACGCATCGGAGAAGAATTGGCTCTGTCTTCCATTCCCGTTTTTTTCAGAGCAAAATCCACGCGCTCTGAAATCTCTTCGGGAGATACCCCCAGGTTTTCGGGACCGAAGGCTACATCTTCTTCCACTATATTAGCTATGATCTGATTGTCGGGATTCTGAAAGACCATACCCGCAGTCTTTCTTATGTCGAGTATGCTGTCTGTATCATGGGTGTTCATATCATCCACCCACACAGAGCCTTCTTCGGGCACAAGAAGAGCATTAAGATGACGGGCAAGAGTAGACTTGCCCGAACCGTTGACACCCAGGATAGCTATAAACTCTCCGGGCTCAACATCTATATTGACGTGATCTAACGCCGTGGTGATGGACTCTGCATTGCCCTGCTCATCACGGCGTATATATTCAAATAAGACGTTATCTGTTTTGATAATGGACATGAAAATCTTCCTTAGAGTCTCGAGATAAACTTCTCAATACGACCTAAAGCCTCTTTTAGAGCCTCAAGTGAATACGCATAGGATATGCGAAGGAAGCCCTCACCACAGTCGCCGAAGGCCGTACCGGGTACTACAGCCACCTTCTCTTCCCTCAAGAGCCTTTCCGCAAACTCCTCCGATGTCATTCCAAACTTCTGTATGGAAGGGAACACATAGAACGCTCCGTAGGGTTCAAAGCAGTCAAGCCCCATCTCTTTGAAGCGATGCATCAAAAATCTGCGGCGTCCATTATACTCCTCACGCATATTTTCTACATCTTCATCACCATATTTAAGAGCATCAACTGCCGCGTACTGGCTGGTTGTAGGTGCACACATGATGGCAAACTGATGGATCTTGAGCATCTCATCAACAATAACCTTTGGTGCGCATGCATAACCCAGTCTCCATCCGGTCATGGCGTGAGATTTTGAGAATCCGTTGATAAGCACGGTACGCTCCTTCATACCCGGGAAGGATGCTATGGTCACATGGTCTTTCTTGTACGTAAGAGCGGAATAGATTTCATCGCTAAGCACAAAGATATCTTTTTCTACGCAGACCTCGGCAATGCCTTTAAGGTCATCTTCTTCCATAATGGCACCGGTGGGATTGTTCGGGAACGGGAGCACAAGGAGCTTGGTCTTGTCCGTAATTGAATCCAGCAATTCCTTTTTGGTAAGGCGAAATTCATTCTCCTCCTTAAGCTCTATGATAACCGGTTTTCCGTTTGCAAGAATAGCGCAGGGCTCATATGAAACATACGAGGGCTGCGGTATGATAACTTCGTCTCCGGGATCAAGCATAGCACGCATGGCTATATCAATAGCCTCCGAACCGCCTACGGTAACGAGTGTCTCGTGTGTTGGATCGTAAGATACGCCGTAGTGCCTGTTAAGATATTTGCAGATTTCAATTTTGAGTTCTTTCAGGCCTGCATTGGACGTGTAGAAAGTGCGACCGATATCAAGAGAATGTATTCCCTCGTCACGCACATGCCAGGGAGTATCAAAATCAGGTTCTCCCACACCCAAAGACACTGCGTCCGGCATATCTGCCACAAGGTCGAAAAAGCGTCTGATTCCCGAAGGCCGAATCTCTTTGATCTTTTTTGAAACAGGATCTCTCACAGGATTACCGCCTCTCTCTCATCTTTTTTCTTTTTCTTCATGACCGTGCCGTGATCTTTGTATTTCTTCAGAATGAAATGTGTAGCCGTACTGGTCACATCTTCTATGGTGGAAAGTTTTTCTGTAACGAACATAGAAACCTCTTTTAAGGTCCTTCCCTCTACCATTACCATAAAATCATAGCCGCCACTCATAAGATAAGTACTGGTGACTTCCGGATACTGATAGATGCGCTCGGCTATCTGCTCAAAGCCTCTTCCCCGCTGTGGCGTGACTCTTACTTCTATTAGAGCCATAACCTTCTCGGAATCCACTTTGTCCCAGTCTATCATGGTGTGATAGCCGCAGATGATGCCTTCTTCTTCCATGACCGAGAGTTCGTTGACAATAGTCTCTTCTTCGACTCCCATGATGATGGAAAGCTCTTTGACATCAACCCTGCTGTTCTTCTCGATGATCGATAACAATTTTTCTCTCATGGTTTTCTCTCCTTTTGATCATTGAGGTTTTGACAGATACATGTCAGTTTTACGCTTATGTAACAATCGGGCCTTTTCCCCGGTGATGTGTCCTATCGCAGTTGTAATAACACCGTGTCCGCTTTCGGTATCCGTTGCCTCTTCTGTGTCTGCTGCGGTTTTGGTGCCGGTTATGAATTTAATTCCGGTACTGTTACCGGTTGACATAATTCCACGCATGTCATCTGTGGCATATATCCATCCGCAACCGCATTTCAAATGATACGGATCCATATCCAAAGCTTCGCAGATTTCTATGGTTTCCTGCAATAAAGGTATTGTTGTAAGAGTGGCTTCAAATCCGATGTTTTGTTCTTCGGCAAAGTACCAGAGTTCATCCAATACAGATGTATCAATCCTTCGGCAATGCTCACTTTCAACAAAAGCACCGTCAATCAGCCTGCTGTTTTTTATCTCTTCTTCAATACGTCTTTGGGCATTTTCCATAAAAAACGCAGGAAGGCGCCCATACAGGCGCCCTGCGTAATGCCGTATCAGATCCAGCGTACCCTCGAGCGCCGTATATCCAACTATCAAGAGGCTTTTATTGGTCATTGTACCGTAGCTTCTGTGGTATCAGTGGTGGTATCCGTTGTAGTATCCGTGGTGGTATCTGTTGTGGTATCCGTTGTGGTATCCGTTGTGGTATTGGTGGATGAAGAATCTTCATCCTTGTTCTTCTTGTCTTTGGTATCTTTGGTATCCTTGCTGTCATCGTCATCGTCGTCGGAATCAGCATTAGCATACTTGGATATCACCTTTTCTATCTTCTCACGATTTCCGGAAGAAATAGCACTCTTCAATGCAGAAGCTGCTTCTTTATTCTTTGTCTTGGTGCCCACCACGTATTTGTTAGGAGTCATCTTGTATGTACTGGAGTTGATCTTATCACGGGATACTTCCACCCCGTTTTCGTATACTATCTTCCAGAGGCATGCCGTATATCCCGTATGTCCGCTCTCGGTTCTGGAAATGGTACCGAAAGCAACAGAGCTGTCCGCAGTAAACTGCTCGGCGCATTCAGTAGTGGAAAGTGTCTCGCTTTCATATTCCACGGAATGAGACTCATCTCTGGTTTCCTGACCGTAAATATTGAAATATATAACGCCGCCTGAAGTATAGCCTTCAATATATATGGGCGCCTCAGTGTTGTTTGTAAATTTCATATCCTTGTATGTACCGGCAATAGCCGCATCCCTGGAGGGTGATACATAGGAAACAATCATAGAATGATTGAAACGGGCATCAACCTGGAGTTCGGAATAAAGCACTGCATTATATAAAGTACTTGAAACCTGACAAATGCCACCGCCAAACGACTCCTCGACAGCACCGTTTACATAAGTTCCAGCCAACTCGTAACCGTTTTCTTCACTGAAGGGGCTTACGGTATCATATACGGAAAACTGCTCCCCCGGCATGAGTACCGTACCGTTGATCTTACTGGCTCCATTTGCCACATTGGTAGCGCGTGACGCGGATGAAGACGAAAAGTTTGTTGAATATCCACCCAAAAGATCCTGAACCTTTTCAAGATCTTCAGTGGTAATCTCGGGCTCTACGGTCTTGCATACCAAAGTAATCTCATTGTTGTCCTGAGACCAGCCTGCATCAAAGAAGGACTCGATAGCCGCAACGGAAGCTTCAACGTCAATATTGACGCCGTTTTTTCCTTCAACTACCACAAACTTACCGTTTTCTCTTTTGAGTGTGCTTTCCACCGGCAATGTTTCGAGACTCGCCTCGTTCTTGCTGAAAATCTGTGCCGTTGTGCTCTTGTCTATGGAAATACCGAGTTCAAGATGCACGCCCTCGTTTTCTGCATCCTTAAGGTCTTTATAACGGGACAGAAGATTTCCGCATTTTCCGTAAGAAAGAGCCTCTGCTGCCGCATCCTCGTTTGTCCACTGAAGACCGAAGTCCGTATTATCGACTTCGAGAGTTCCTATATCACCCACAAGCACGGTGGTACCTTTTGAAAGCTCATCCACGTAATCTTTTACCGCTTCTTTTGCTTCTGCCTCCGTCATACCGGAAACGTCTACATCTCCGATAAAAACGTTGTTAAGGACAGTGTCTTCGGATGCCGCCCGCACCGATGATACCTCTCCAAACAGTATGACAGCCGAAAACGCAAAGATTGCTCCCGCTATGGCTACTACGCTGGTTTTGATGATATTTTTTGATTTTCTTAAAAACATAAACTGTCTCCCGGCTTTATAAAACGCGCCTGTCACGGCGCGACCTGCTTTAACATATATTTATGAAACTTCCGCGTTATTTTACAACACATCTTAGATGATTGCAACAGCCACAGGCTGCGACACAGACTAATCAGTTTTCCCCCACCCGGTAATTGACAAGGGTCAAAACTTATGCTACCAAGTAATTATAACACAAAAAGAAAAGGAGCCCGTATGAAAAAACGTACAAAAGAAATCATCGCCCTCTTCGACCGGGAGATAGGCACTGATATGAAATGCTATCTGGATCACGAAACACCCTGGCAGCTGCTTATTGCAACCATACTTTCGGCACAGTGTACAGATGCAAGAGTAAATATGGTTACTAAAGATCTCTTTGTCAAATACCCGGATTTAAAATCTTTTGCTGAGGCCGACTTAAAAGAACTTGAAGAAGACATCCGCTCCACAGGCTTTTATCAT
>CAJOOT010000323.1 GCA_905236215.1 uncultured Eubacterium sp. | reverse complement strand
TATAAATGAAGAAGGGGCAGATCCCGAACTCATCAATCTTGAGATTACAGAGTCGGCTACGATGGAGTCGAGAAGTGTGCTTCTTGAAAATATGAACAGATTAAGGAATCTGGGTATCAGATTTTCGTTGGATGATTTTGGTACGGGAAGATCCAACCTTAATTACATTATGTCGTTGCCGGTTGACATAATTAAGTTTGACAGGACCATGATACAGGATTATTTCCGTGATAATAAGGCTCGTTTTGTCATGAATTCCATTATAGATATGATCAAAAAGATGAATCTTAAGATTGTGGCAGAAGGTATAGAAGATCAGGAGCAGCTTGAAATTATAGAAAACACAGAGGTGGATTTTGTTCAGGGTTACGTTTTTTCAAAGCCGATACCTGAAAAAGAATTTATCGAATTTATAGAAAAAAATAGTCAGAGAGGGTTGGACTGATGAAAGTAAGTGAAGTGTTAAAAAGCAACACGCCGTCGTTGTCGCTTGAGGTGTTTCCGCCTAAGAAGGAGACATCCTTTGATTCTGTATTAAGCGCAGCAAAAAAGATAGCATCATTGTCACCGTCATATATGAGTGTGACTTACGGGGCAGGTGGCGGAAGAAGCAGGTTTACAGTGGATGTGGCGTCGAACATTATGCGAGAGTATGATACCACAATGGTGGCTCATCTTACCTGTGTGTCTTCCACCAGAGAACAGATAGATGAGCAGATCGGCAGAATGAAGGAAACGGGTATAGACAATATACTTGCCTTAAGAGGAGATATTCCCGCAGATGCACCTGCCAGAGAGGAATGGAGTTTTCAGCACGCATCGGAGTTGGTGACTTATATCAAAAAACAGGGCGATTTTTGCATCGGAGGTGCCTGCTATCCGGAAGGCCATCCGGAGTCGGAACATATTATGGTCGACATAAGTCATATGAAGGAAAAGCAGGATGCGGGACTTGATTATTTTGTGACGCAGATGTTTTTTGACAACAATGTGTTATACAATTATCTCTTTAAAATGAGGGAGGCCGGTATTACCGTTCCCATAGTGCCGGGCATCATGCCTTTCACCAAAAAATCTCAGCTTAAGTCCATCAAGGATCTTTCGGGCTCTTTCCTTCCTCAGAGATTTATCCAGATGGTAGACCGGTTCGGAGATGATCCGGAGACTATGGAGCAGGCAGGTATAGCATATGCTACGGATCAGATTATAGATTTGTATGCCAATGGTATCAATCACGTTCATGTATATACAATGAACAACTACCATGTGGCATCCGCTATAAGAAAGAATCTTAGCCATATTCTTAAGATTGATATAGGTGAGGATTGATCTTTGAGTACTGTAAGTATTATGAAGGTCGATCCGTCAGAACTAAATATTGACAGGGCAGAAGCACTGCGTTATGCCGGCTACAGAAAGACCGTGCCCAATGAAGTGTTTGAAAGCCTGGCAGATGAAATCTCGGAAAAGATTAAAAAAATAATCACACCGCGCGTGGTATTTATACGCGCGGGTGTTTCCGTTAATGAAGAATATACAATCTTTGAAAGTTTGAAGATTGAAAGTAAGGCTTTGGGCAGGCTCCTTAAAAACAGCAGTCATGCCTATTTCTTTGCGGCTACAGTAGGAACGGGGGTAGATCGGTTCATAGCGGCAACATCAAAGCGTTCGGCCGCAGAAGGAGTGTTGGCAGATGCCTGTGGATCTGCTGCAGTAGAGGCAGTATGCAATTATGTATGTCGTAAGTTTTCCGAGGAAGAAGCAAAAAAGCTTACGGTAAGATTTTCTCCCGGATACGGAGATCTTGCGTTAGAGATGCAGCCTGAATTCCTCAGGATACTTGATGCAAACAGAAGAGCCGGAATCACCGTTACCCAAAGTCTTATGATGACACCCGTAAAATCAGTTACAGCTATAGTGGGGATACCTGATTAATGAATATTTTAGAAAGAATCAAAAAACAAAAAGTATATTTCGACGGAGGCACCGGCAGCGTGCTGCAGGAGATGGGTCTTAAGCCCGGAGAGTTGCCCGAGCTTTGGAACATTAATCGACCGGATGATATCGTGGCGCTTCACAGAAGCTACCTTGATGCGGGAGCAAACATTATCAATACCAATACATTTGGCGCTAATTCCTTGAAATACACCGGAAAAGACGGGATGCCTGATGTGGCGCAGGTGGTAAAAGCCGCCGTTGAAAATGCAAGAAGAGCCATAAAAGAAAGTGGAAGAGATGATGCATATGTGGCTCTTGATATGGGACCTTGCGGTAAGATGCTGGAGCCTTTGGGAGATTACAGGTTTGAGGATACCGTGGCATTGTTTGCACAAGTGGTCAAAGCAGGAAAAGATGGAGCGGATCTTATCAATATAGAGACCATGAATGATTCCTATGAGACCAAGGCGGCTGTACTTGCAGCCAAAGAAAATTCCGACCTCCCGGTATTTGTGTCTAATGTTTACGATGAAAATGAAAAGCTTCTGACAGGTGCTTCTCCGGAGGCTATGATAGCCATGCTTGAGGGACTTCGTGTGGATGCTATAGGAATGAACTGTTCGTTGGGACCTGAGCAGATGAAGGAATTTGTTCCTGATTTCAGAAAGAATTCCTCGTTGCCGATTATAGTGGTTCCCAATGCCGGACTTCCCAGAAGTGATGAAAACGGCAATACCGTATATGATGTGGGACCGGACGAGTTTTCCGATATTATGGCGGAAATCTGTAATGAGGGCGCCATGATCTTAGGGGGCTGCTGTGGTACCACACCTGAATATATCAGAGCTACTATAGAAAAGACAAAGGATATTCCCTTCAGACTTAACCCTGAAAAGGAAATATCTGCGGTTTCATCATATGGCAGTGTGGTTGAGTTTAGGGAAAAGCCCATCCTTATCGGAGAACGTATCAATCCTACGGGAAAGAAGAAATTCCAGCAGGCTTTGAGGGATCATAATATAGATTATATTCTGGAAGAGGGAATAAAGCAGAAAGAAGCCGGAGTGGATATTCTTGATGTAAATGTCGGCCTTCCCGAAATAGATGAGGATGCCATGATGAGTGAGTGTGTCTTTGAACTTCAGAGTATTACCGATACTCCGCTTCAGATAGATACCACAGACCCTAAGGTTATGGAGCATGCTCTTCGCCTGTACAATGGCAAGGCAATGGTCAACTCCGTCAATGGAAAAGAAGAGATAATGAAGGAGATTTTTCCACTTGTGGCCAAATATGGGGGACTCGTGGTGGGGCTTACTATTGATGAGGAAGGAATCCCCAATACAGCGGCAGAACGCGTTAGAATTGCACGCAAAATATATGATACCGCAGCTACATACGGTATTAAAAAGAAGGACATCATCATTGATCCACTTGCCATGACAGTATCGGCTGACGATCAGTCGGGCAGGGTAACACTTGAAGCTGTAAAGATTATTACCGAAGAGCTCGGCGGCATTACCAGTCTGGGAGTATCAAATATTTCATTCGGCCTGCCCAAGCGAAATCTTATCAACGGAACCTTTTTCACGATGGCGATGCAGTCAGGGCTTAAGGCTGCCATTATGAATCCTTTTTCAAGAGATATGATGAAGGCTTATCGGGGATTTTTGGCACTTTCGGGACTTGACGAAAACTGTATGGGTTATATAGATTATGTCAACCAGCTTCCCGAAGAGACTCCTGTTAAATCTGCAACTGCTTCTGATGGTATAAAGGCAGTCTCCGGTGATGCGGCTGCAGGAGTTTCAGAACTGCAGAACGCCATAATCAAGGGATTAAAGGACAGGGCAGCTGCTATTTCAAAAGAACTCCTTAAAGAAAAAGAGCCGCTTTCATTGGTTAATGAAGAAGTGGTGCCTGCTCTTGATATAGTGGGAAAGGGCTTTGAAGAAAAGAAGATGTTTCTTCCGCAGCTTTTGGTTGCGGCAGATGCGGCAACGGCAGCCTTCAATGTTATCAAAGAAAAAATAGCACAAAGCGGAGATTCCCAAAAAGGTGAAAAGGTGGTAATAGCCACCGTAAAGGGAGATATTCACGATATTGGAAAGAATATAGTGAGAGTTCTGCTTGAGAATTACGGATTTGATGTGATAGATCTGGGCAAAGATGTAGCGCCTGAGACTGTGCTGGAGGCTGTACTTAAAGATAGGGTAAGATTGTGCGGACTTTCAGCTTTGATGACTACCACTGTTCCGGCTATGGATGAGACTATAAAGCTGTTGCAAAAGGAGGCGCCGTTTTGCAAGACGGTGGTGGGAGGAGCGGTGCTTACCCAGGAATATGCTGACATGATCAATGCTGATAAATATTGCAAGGACGCCATGGAAACCGTGCGATATGCGGAGGAAGTACTGGGCTAAGAAGCGATTTTTTCATCTCATATCAGGAAACATTATTTTTCCTTTGTTTTTACACAATTCAAACACAAATTTGGATGAAAATAGCATTCGAAGAAGACATGACATGTGCATGATGAAAGGAGAAAATGCTATGAACAGAAAAATAGCGGCAATTCTTATGGCGATAACCACAGGCGCCATGACGGTGCTTGGAGGCTGTGGAAGTTCCACGGGATCGGCCTCGGGTTCGTCTTCTGATTATGCAGGAAAGACCGTTATCGGTGAGGTGACGGAAGTAACGGACAGTACGGTTACAATCAACGTCAGTTCGGTAGCTGAAGGCTCGGGAGATGCTGAGTCCGCGGATGCGGAATCGACACTCACCTTTAATGTGACAGATTCCACGACAATCTCTGAAAATCGTGGCGGCTTCGGTGGCAGCGCAGGAGAGAGTGGAATGGGAAATATGCAAGGCAATGGCTCCAGTGATGTCCCCGAGATGCCCGGCGACAACGCATCCGGTGATGCAAAAGGCGGACAGAACGGACAGGGAGGCGAAGCACCTTCGGGAGAGCCATCAGGTGAGGCTCCTTCAGGTGAAGCACCTTCGGGAGAATCATCAGGTGAAGCACCTTCAGGCGGAGCTCCCGATGCTCAGTCTTCCGGAGATGCTTCATCTTCGGAGCTTACAATCTCTGATATCGAGACCGGAGATACAGTTACGGTAGTTCTTGCGGATGATGGCGTGACTGCAGAGTCGGTTACTATAGGTACTGCAGGCGGCGGTTTCGGAATGCCGGGAGGCGGCGGTGGCTCATCGGCTGATATTACCTATACTGCCAACACAGAATATACTACCAGTACTTCGGTGGACGGTGAAACCGTCAATTCAACGGGTACAGATGAGAACGGAATCCTTGTTCAGACGGATGGCGTTGAAGTCAGTCTTTCAAATATGACTATTACCAGAGATTCCGATGATTCTACCGGTGGGGATAACTCCAGCTTCTATGGTGTAGGAGCCAGTGTTCTTGCTACTGCCGGTACGGTTTATCTTTCTGACAGCAAGATTTCTTCCGATGCTGCAGGCGGAGCGGGCGTATTCTCATACGGAGACGGTATCGTTTATGTTGCAGATACTACCATAAGCACCAAGCAGGGTACATCAGGCGGTATCCATGTAGCAGGTGGTGGTACGCTTTATGCCTGGGACGTAACAGCTGAGACAAACGGTGCCTCGGCGGCAGCCATACGTTCTGACAGAGGTTCGGGTACCATGGTTGTTGACGGTGGTACGTATACATCAAACGGAACAGGGTCACCTGCCATTTACTCCACAGCAGATATTACCGTAAACAATGCAGATCTTACCGCTACGGCATCCGAAGCTATTTGCATTGAAGGTCTTAACAGCATCAGACTTTATGATTGCAACCTTACGGGAAACATGGGTGATGACGAGCAGAATGATATTACCTGGAACATTATCCTTTACCAGAGTATGTCGGGCGATTCAGAGGAGGGAAATTCCACTTTCGAGATGAGTGGAGGAACCCTTACCGCACAAAACGGAGGAATGTTCTATACTACGAATACCGAGTCTACTTTCACCTTGAAGGATGTAGATATCACATATGCTGATGACTCTGAGTTCTTCCTTCAGTGTACCGGAAACAGCAATGCACGTGGTTGGGGCTCTACCGGTTCTAACGGAGCGGACTGCCTCTTTACTG
>CAJOOT010000322.1 GCA_905236215.1 uncultured Eubacterium sp. | reverse complement strand
GTACTGTCATCAGGATGATAGGAAACGATTTTGAATTTCCTTATGTGTGCTATGCTGTAGATATTTTGACCGGAATCATCCTGCTGATCATCTTGCCTGTTCTCGGAAGGGAGGTTAAAAAATGGACGCTCTGATATATATACTTCTAATATGTATCACGGTTCCGCTTGTGATGATGCTTCCTGTTCTTAAGGGACAGTCAAGGATTCTTGTTGTATATATGATCATCGGTATTTTCGTTTGTTTTTTTGCGGCAACCATCAACAGCATATTATTAGAGCTTGCAGATGATGATATATATTATACCACTACAAATATAACACCTGCTGTGGAAGAGATATTAAAAGCAATGCCGGTATTATATTTTGCGCTTATTTTTGATGATAAAAGAAGCATACTCATACAGCTGGCCTTTGCTACGGGAGTTGGATTTGCCGTATTGGAAAATACATATATTCTTGTGCAGAATATAGACGGCGTTACAATATTCTGGGCTCTTATCAGAGGCTTTGCATCGGGTTTGATGCATGGTATATGTACCATGAGCGTGGGATTGGGAATTTCCTTTGTCAAAAAGAAAAGAAAACTCTTTTTACCCGGCACCTTTGCGCTACTGGTTACTGCCATCATATACCATGCCACATACAATACTCTTGTTCAGTCTGATTATGCTGTTGTCGGCTATGTACTGCCAATACTTACTTATGTGCCTCTTATTACGGGCTTTTTTGGAGGAGGTTTAAAAAAACGTCTTTTAAAGCGCCCGGAAAAAAATATATGAACAGGTAACGAAGCGGATTGAGAATATCATTGATAGTCTTTATTTCAGCGACAAAAAATTACCCCACCGGAGTGTTCTTATTGTATTGACAATAAAAAACCTATGTGATAAATTTATCCTTGTGTGGAAAGCCACATAGATTTAGCTAGGGGCCGCAAATGCGGCGGTTTTACACCAGGAGGGTAGTATGCAAAAAGGGACTGTTAAATGGTTTAGTGCAAAAAAAGGTTACGGCTTTATTTCCGATGCTGAGGGCAATGATGTATTCGTACATTTTTCCGCACTTCAGATGGATGGATTCAAGGAACTCAAGGACGGAGAGGCTGTTGAGTTCGAAGTCGTTCAGGGAGAGAAGGGACCACAGGCTGCAAATGTTGTGCGTTTGGGATAGCCTGAACATCTTAAAAAGCATACCTAAGGGAGGCTGCCGGTGGTGGTCTCCCTTTAAAATTAAAAACAAGGAGATTTCCACCTATGGATCTTAACCCCAATAATAACTATGAACTTATCGAAAAGAGATATCTGAAAGACATTGATTCAGATGGCTTTTTGCTTCGTCATAAGAAGAGCGGAGCCAGGATTTTTCTGGTTTCAAACGATGACAACAACAAAGTCTTTTCAATAGCTTTTCGTACTCCTCCTGTTGACAGCACAGGGCTTACGCACATATTGGAGCATTCTGTACTCTGCGGATCAAAGAAGTATCCGGCAAAGGATCCTTTCGTAGAACTTGCAAAAGGATCAATGAATACATTTCTTAATGCGATGACATATCCTGACAAGACGGTATATCCTATAGCAAGTACCAATGATAAGGACTTTCAGAATCTTATGAATGTCTATCTGGATGCTGTTTTTTACCCCAATATTTATGACAGAGAAGAGATTTTTCGTCAGGAAGGCTGGCATTACGAGCTTGAGAACAAGGAGTCCGAGCTTACTATAAACGGCGTGGTTTATAATGAGATGAAGGGTGCGTTTTCCTCCCCTGAGGGTGTGCTCCAGAGGGAAATTCTAAATTCACTTTTTCCGGATACTCCCTATCAATACGAGTCGGGAGGAGATCCAAAGGATATCCCCAAGCTTTCATATGAAAACTTTCTCGATTTTCATTCGAAATATTATCATCCTTCCAACAGCTTTATATATCTCTACGGGGATATGGACATGGATGAAAAGCTGTCATGGATGGACGAAAACTATCTTTCGTTATTCAACGCACAGGAGATAGATACTCAAATACCCCTTCAGAAGCCGTTTGATAAGCCTGTTGAGGTGGTCAAAACATACAGCATTACCGAGGAAGATACCTTGGAGGATAATACATATCTATCCTATAACTGGGCGCTTCCCGATACATTGGACAGGAAGCTGTATATGGCTTTTTATATCGTAGACTATGCTTTGCTTTCGGCTCCCGGAGCTCCTCTTAAGCAGGCTCTACTTGATGCGGGGATCGGAAAGGATGTATTCAGCTCATATGATAACGGTATCAGGCAGCCCATCTTTTCTGTTATTGCCAAGAATGCAAATGTGTCGGACAAGGAGAGATTTTTATCAATTATTGAGGATACGTTTAAGAAAATATCCGATGAGGGAATTGATAAGAAGATGCTCCTTGCAGGTATTAATATTTCCGAGTTTAGATATAGAGAGGCTGATGCAGGAAGATTTCCGATAGGTCTTTTTGAGGGACTTAACGCTCTTGACAGCTGGCTTTATGACGAGTCGGATCCGTTTATGCATCTCGCTGAAAATGAGGTGTTTGAATTCCTTAAGGAACAGGTTGATACGGATTATTTTGAAAATCTCATAAAAGAGCATATCATAAACAATACCCACAGGAGTATTGTTATTACTGAACCCGAAAGAGGACTTACAGCCGCCGGTGATGAAGAGCTGAAAAAGAAACTCGCAGATTACAAAGCGTCTCTTTCGGAGGCGCAGATAGAAGATATAGTTGAGCAGACTACTCGTCTTAAGGCATATCAGCAGGAGCCTTCCACCAAAGAAGAATTGGAAACCATTCCTTTACTTTCTCTTTCCGATATGAAAAAAGAGATTGAGCCGCTTATCAACAGGGAAAGCTTCCTCGACGATACCCTTATTCTTTATCATGATGTGGAGACAAAGGGGATAGTATATATTTCTCTTTTATTCGATACAGACGGATTTAATCGGGAAGAGCAGATATACTTAAGTCTTCTTCAGGAATTTTTGGGACTTGTGGATACCGAAAATTACAGCTACAAGGATCTGTCCAGTGAGACCAATATTCATACCGGAGGTATCGGAACCGGAGTTAATATCGGTGTTACGGCAGATGGAAAGTATGATCTTTACATGAAGTTTGTTGTGTCGGCAAAGGCTTTGTTTGACAAGGTTCCAAAGGCATTTGAACTTATCCGCGAGATTATCTGTACATCGAAAATAGAAGATGATAAGCGTATCAAAGAAATCATTGATGAGCTGAAGAGCCGTATGCAGATGGTGATAAGTTCATCGGGACATACTCTTGCGTCAATGCGTGGAATGTCGTATTTTTCGGAGAGCGCAGCACTTATCGACAGGACAAGCGGTATTGAGTATTATGATTACATCACCGATATTGCTGATCACTTTGATGAAAGAAAGGAAGAATTCAAGGCAAATCTTAAGTCGGTCATAGCGAAGCTGTTTTCCAGGGAACGCCTTATGGTTGACATAACATCTAAAGGCTATTCTGATGCGAATGTAGAAAAAAATGTATCATATATAAAGTCTGCGCTTCCTGTTTCCGATAATTCAAAAGAGGGCATCAAAGTTCTGCTATCC
>CAJOOT010000321.1 GCA_905236215.1 uncultured Eubacterium sp. | reverse complement strand
GGAAGAGGCTCTTAAGGAAACCACATATCAGATAGTTGAGGCCATCCACAGTGTACTTGAGAAAACGCCGCCCGAGCTTGCAGCCGACGTGGCAGACCGGGGCGTAGTCCTTACCGGAGGCGGAGCTCTCCTGCGCGGACTTGAGGAGCTTATCGAAAGTCGCACAGGTATCACCACCATGACAGCGGAAGATCCTATGACCTGTGTGGCAATCGGCACCGGACTTTACGTGGAATTTTTGGCCGCAGGTTCAAACGCAGCTGAACTTCTCGGAAAATAAAACAGTATTACTAAGGCGGGACTCAGACAGATTCCGCCTTTTTATTACATTTATTACGTTTATTACAATTTTTTTAAGAAAAAAGCTGTTTTTTACAAAATGTACACATTTTGGACACATTTATAGGGTACTATACTTTCGTACTAGTCGAGAGGCTAATATATTTTTCATAACTCAAGCCCATAGAGACTCATGTCTCTATGGGTACTCCCCAAAAAACAGGCACCCGTTGAGGTGTTTTTTTTGTTACCCTTCTACATTCTACTCCAGCCTTCCCAGTCTCTTCTGCTCATCAATAGTGTGAAGAACAAATTCCGCCAACGCCTTCGAACTCTCTGCGTTGTGCTCATTACGCCTTTTGACCTGCTCTGCTTTTACATGGTGCGACGTCCAGTCCCCACCCCCGTTTTCCACATTAAGCAGAAGGGGCTGAAGATTATCCATGAGCCTGGCAAACCTGGCCTCAGGAGTTTTTCTCTCTTCAAATTCCTCAAAAAGAGATCTCAATGCAATGTTCTGGTCTTCAGGCAAAAGCCCATAGATGCGATCGGCCGCCTTTGCCTCGCGCTCCGCCTGAGTCTTCTTTCCTTCTTCATCGTAGGCATAAGTATCTCCGGCATCTATCTCTACTATATCGTGGATAAGACACATAGCCATGGTTTTTGCAATGTCTATAGGTTCATCGGAATATTCCGCCAGAAGGTAAGTCATAAGCGCCATATGCCAGGCGTGCTCCGCATCATTCTCGGGACGAATATGCCCGGTAATATGTGTTATGCGTTCAATGCGCTTTTCCTTGTCAGCCTCGACTATAAAATCAAGTTGTTTCCGAAGTCTCCCGTTTTCCATGATATTTTGTTCTTTATCTCTCATAAGTATTTTTTCAGGTATTGTCCGGTAAAAGATTTTTTCTTTTTGGCAACTTCCTCAGGTGTGCCCTGTGCAACTATCGTGCCTCCGCCGGAACCTCCTTCGGGTCCTAAGTCTATAATATAATCCGCCGACTTTATGACGTCTAAGTTGTGTTCTATGACTACTACCGTATTTCCGCCATCAGTAAGGCGCTGCAGGATATCAATAAGCTTGTGAACATCGGCAAAATGAAGGCCTGTCGTCGGCTCGTCCAATATGTATATGGTCTTCCCCGTGCCGCGGCGCGAAAGCTCCGCTGCAAGCTTGACTCTCTGCGCCTCCCCTCCCGAAAGCTCAGTGGAGGGCTGTCCCAACTTGATATACGAAAGTCCTACTTCGTTCAACGTATCTATTTTGTTTTTTATTTTCGGAACAGCCGAGAAGAAATCAACTGCCTCTTCTACCGTCATATCGAGAACATCATATATATTCTTTCCCTTGTAACGCACCTCGAGAGTTTCTCTGTTATAGCGTTTTCCGCCGCAGACCTCGCATGGGACATAAACATCAGGAAGGAAATGCATCTCAATCTTTATGATACCGTCTCCCGAACAGGCTTCGCAACGACCGCCTTTAACATTGAAGGAGAATCGACCCTTTCCGTAGCCTCTGGCCTTTGCATCGGGAGTGGCTGCAAAAAGGTCTCTGATATGATCAAACACACCGCAATATGTAGCGGGATTCGATCTGGGTGTCCTGCCTATGGGTGACTGGTCGATATCAATCACCTTATCAAGTTGCTGAAAGCCTTCTATTTTCTTGTGTGGACCCGGCACAGTACGGGCACGGTTTAGTTTTGCTGCGAGAGCCTTATACAAAATCTCATTTACAAGTGAACTCTTTCCCGAGCCGGACACGCCTGTTACGCAGGTAAATACACCCAATGGAAAATCCACATCTATGTTTTTAAGATTGTTCATGGACGCCCCGCATACCGTAAGAGTACCTGTGGGTTTTCTCCTGTTTTGAGGTACGGGAATCTTTTTTCTTCCGCTCAGATATGCTCCTGTCACGGATTCTTTAACCCTACAGATTTCTTCTGCAGTACCTGAGGCCACAACTTTTCCGCCGTGGGAGCCGGCGCCGGGTCCTATATCTACAATGTAATCAGCCTGACGCATCGTATCTTCATCGTGTTCAACCACAAGAACCGTATTTCCAAGATCCTTTAGGTGTTTCAGCGTGGCAAGCAGCTTGTCATTGTCTCTCTGATGCAGACCTATCGAAGGCTCATCGAGAATATAGGTAACTCCTACAAGTCCTGAGCCTATCTGCGTGGCAAGCCTGATACGCTGAGCTTCACCGCCCGAAAGCGTAGCTGTGGCTCTGGTCAATGTAAGGTAGCCCAGACCAACATCGAAAAGAAATCCCACTCTGGCGCGAATTTCCTTTAGGATTTCATCCCCGATCAAATGCTGTTGTCGGGTAAGCTTAAGACCTTCTACCACTTCCTTCAGTTCTGTAACGGAAAGCGCTGTCATCTCGTAAATATTCCTGTCAGCCACGGTGACGGCCAAAGATTCTTTTTTCAGCCGCTTTCCTCCGCATTCCGCACAAGGTGTGATGCGCATATAGCTCTCATACTCCTGACGTGTACGTTCGCCGGATATCTCGCGATAACGTCTTCTTACATTTTTGAGTATGCCTTCAAACTGAATGGGGTAGTTTCCCACTCCACGCTGTCCTTCGTAATGCACTGTGACCGTCCTGTCCGAGCCATACCACAGCATATGCCTGATATCTTCAGGGTAATCCTCAAAAGGAGTATCAAGATCAAAGCCATATTCCGCTGCAAGAGCTGAAAGTGTGGCGTTGGTAAAGGAACCTTCTTTATTGGCACTCTGCCAGCCGTTTATAACGATAGCCCCTTCATTTATTGAAAGACTCTTGTCCGGAATGATAAGATCTTTGTCAAATTCCATCCTGTATCCCAGACCGGAGCACTCGGGACAAGCGCCAAAGGGATTGTTGAATGAAAAACTCCTGGGCTCAATCTCTTCTACGGAAATTCCACAATCCGGACACGAAAAACTCTGTGAGAGCAGAAGTTCACGATTCTCAGGTTCCGTTGATACTCCATTGTCAGCATTGAGATCGATATCTTCCGGGCGGCGGCGTTGCGGCATTATGTCAACCAGCAGTAGTCCGTTGGAAAGCTTAAGCGCAGTCTCTATTGAATCCGTCAGTCGTCTCTCTATACCTTCTTTTACCCTGATACGGTCGATCACGATCTCCACATCGTGCTTCTGATTCTTATTAAGGGTAATGTCATCCGAAAGGTCATAAAGATTTCCGTCTACCCGTACACGCACATAGCCCGATCTTTGTGCGCTTTCAAAAACTTTGGCATGTGTCCCCTTCTTTCCGCGTACAACAGGAGAAAGAATCTGGATTCGTGTGTCCTCACCAAGCGCCAATATT
>CAJOOT010000320.1 GCA_905236215.1 uncultured Eubacterium sp. | reverse complement strand
TGACTGCACAGGCAAAGGTTTCAAGTTTGGCGGTGCGTATCATTGTCATAAGATTTTGGCGTAGGTTTTCATCGAAAGGTTTTTCGAAGAAATATACCCAATCCAGAAAGAGTTTTAGTCCGAATCCTTTTCTGACAAAATGATTGAGCATATGAATGAGCAGAAAGAATGCATGATAATCTGCCCTAAGCCCGGGCAATATCATGTCCTGCATGATAAAAACGTCCTCGGCCGTATCTATTGCGTCGTCGCACAGGCTATCTAAGTACTCGTTTACTCCGGGTGATGATAGCTCATCGGCAAAGCTTCTGTGAAGCTCTACGAGGATGCCCTCATTAGAACGAAGACCTACTTCGTGTTTTGCAAAGGATTTTTTAGGATTGGTAAATCCCCTCTGATTAAGCAGATTAGAGGCTTTTTCAATGTCGGCGTCATGTACCAGAATATCAATATCTCCTGAGCGCCTGAGCTCGGGGACAGGGTAATATTGAGCTGTGTGAGGTCCTTTGAGAACAGCACAGTCTATGCCGTTTTTTTTGAAAAGATTAACCAGGTCTCTGGTCTTAAACCAGAGGCGATAGTTGCCCTTTATCACTCCGCGGGAGGTGGTTTCACAGATCGTCTTAAGTGATTCCGGAGGATTCCATGCCATAAAAGAATCATACATGGCAGAGGATATTCCCTGCACGACAAGTATTTCGTTGATCTTAAGAAAATCGTCTTCGGTTATATCTAAAGGGCGTTCTTGCCCCCTTATCAGGCGAAGAACTGCCTCCTTGTTTTTTACACTATTCTCATCCATAGGCAATATTTTATAGCAATAACAGGCATATCTCAAGCGAGACTTGAAGTGTAATTGTCAAAGATTAATATTGAAATGAAAAGATTTTGTGAACTTAGTGCTGTCAATTTACAAGATTAAAAATCTATGCTAAAATAACCGAGTTACTAACAATTATCGGCTGCTTTCAAACTAAGAACCGTATTTGAACCGGTCGACTGCTTTCAGATTAATTTTTAGGAGAAAAAAATGTTAAGTTATGAAAAACCCATGGTAATGGAAAACGAAGGAATTGCAGAAGGGGTATTCACTGCCAGTGGAAAAGGCAGCGGTTGTTATACCGTTACGGCCTATATACATCAGACACCCGAAGAGGGACGAAAGAATTATGTTATTCAGGTTAATGGGCATCACAATGCAGCTCACAATTGCAACGGACAGATACTTACCCTGAATTTTAATCAGGCAGTTACTAATGTAACAAGTCAGGGCAGCCTTGTAGGCGGAAGCGGTACATCAAGCATTCAGATCAAGTACAGCTATTTTAATAACAATATCGACAATATAGGTCTTGGTGATATATATGTTGAGTCTGCATCCGGTCTTCAGATTACATCAGCTTCTTTGGATGATTCTGATTACCATTGCTAGTTTACATAAGAATTTAATTGAGCTGTGCCGGGACTTTTCCGGCACGGCTTTTTATATGAGCAAGAAGCAAAGCGGATTGCGAATACTATTGACTGTAAATAAACAGATGATAAACAGGTACCGGATATGTCAGGTAGGATAAGTTTCTATATCGAAAGGATCAAAGAGGGGCGCCTCAGAGAGATGAGGATCCAGACCAAATGGATCTACGGCTATGCCAAAAAGTATTGGCTGCATATGGTTTTTTATACAGCCATCGGCATGATTACAGCAATAGTCTCACTTTTGATGGGATTGGTATCCAAGGATCTTATAGATGTCATCACAGGGTATTCTGCCGGAGAAGTGGTGGGATATTTTGTAATGATGGTGGTATGGGGACTTACTTTTGCCGTGCTTGGTCAGATCACATCTTATGCATCGAATTATATTTCCATGAAAGTTGATGCACGGATCAAGGCGGATATCTTTGAAAAGATATTGGAAACCGACTGGGAGTCGCTGACACAGTACCACTCGGGAGATCTTCTTACACGATGGAATTCCGATGCCTCCACAATTTCCGGAGGTATTCTTTCGTTCATTCCCAATCTTATAATTTACCTGTTCAGGTTTTTTTCCGCATTTGCGATGATCATATATTTTGACTGGACCTTTGCGATTTTTGCCTTTGCGTCTATCCCTGTAAGTCTTATTCTGTCAAGAACACTTCTTAAACGCATGGTGAACAACAACAAACGCTCCGCACAGATGAATGCAAAGCTAAACGGCTTCAATCAGGAAACGTTTTCCAATATTCAGTTTATTAAGTCATTTGATCTTATTCGCCTTTATATTGAACGCCTTAAATCACTTCAGCAGGAATATATCGGAATGCGCATGGACTTCCAGAAAATGAGCATCTGGACAAGCCTTCTTATGTCCACTGTGGGACTTGTAGTGTCATATTCGGCATACGGATGGGGTATTTACCGTGTATGGTCGGGAGTGATATCCTACGGTACCATGACACTTTTTTTAAGTCTTTCCGGTACATTGACGAGTTCTATAAATAACCTGACGGGACTGGTGCCCTCTGTAATAAACATCACCACCTCGGCAGGTCGTCTCATGGATATTCTTAGTATGCCCAGAGAGGATCGGTCTTTTGATGAAGATGTTAATATGTTTGAGGAAAAATATGCCGAAACGGGCATCGGAGTTTGTATAGATGATATTGATTACACCTATCATACGGGAACACAGGTATTTAAGAAAGCATCCCTTGAGGCGCATCCCCATGAGGTCGTGGCTTTGGTAGGACCCTCAGGACGCGGAAAGACCACAATGATGAGACTGATATTGTCCCTTGTCACTTTGCAGGGCGGAAGAGCATATCTTACCGGTGAAGAGTCAAACGTAACAAAAGAGATTATCGATATATCCCCATCTACCAGGCACCTGTTTTCTTATGTGCCACAGGGCAACACCATGTTTTCCGGAACCATAGCGGAGAATATGCGTAACGTAAGTCCCGATGCTACAGATGAAGAGATAATAGATGCCCTTTGTATGGCAGACGCATGGGAATTTGTGGAGAAACTTCCGGCAGGTATAAATTCAGAGATAAAAGAGCGTGGAGGCGGGTTTTCGGAAGGTCAGGCTCAGAGGCTTTCGATAGCCAGGGCATTACTTAGAAAGTCACCGCTTTTATTGCTCGACGAGGCTACAAGTGCTCTTGATACGGCTACTGAAAAGCGCGTGCTGGCGAATATTATGAAAGACGAATATCCGCGCACCTGCATTGTTACCACTCACAGACCCACGGTGCTTTCTTCATGTAACAGAGTGTACAATATAGATGATTATAAGTGTGAAGAGTTGACCGGTGAAAGCCTTAAAAAACTAAAGACAGCATATTGACCGGGCGCTGTTATTTCATTGTCTTATCCAAAAAGCCTTTTAGGATCTTTGCTGCTTCGGCTTTTTTTGTGCATGAATAGTTTACTACGGGAATCGCTGCACCTATATCGGATGCAATATTGATATTGACTGAAAATAAAGACTCGTTCCAGGTTGGCGATATCATACGTTCCGACAGACTAAGGATTTTCTCGCTGCCATCCATAAGTGTGGCGAGATTTTTTGTGCCGTGTTTAAGAAGCACTATCGCCCCTAAGGGATAAGTTCCGTTGTTGTAGATATCTGAGGTCCCGCACCAGGGAATTCCGTAGCACATGGGAGTTTTTGTTGTTTTGTCAACTCCTATGAGGTTCAGGTCTCCGTTGATATTGGTGACATCGAAAAGTTTCTTCCAATAGGAAGTATGTGTGGATTTTCCCGCCCCGGAGGCTCCGGAAAACAGTATGGCTTTTCCGTCACAAAAAAGCGATGCGGAATGTATGGCAGCCATGTGTCTTTTCTGAGCCAGAATAAGAAAGGCTGTGCGCATGGCAAAGAAAACTTCCTCTGCAGCAGAGAGCTTGCCGTCGGTTTCGTTTCATGAAGTGTTGCTGTAGATAAAAACTTTGGATCCGTCCTTTAACACGTGCATCTCGGAAACGTGTGTATTGTCCGGATAGATTACGGCATAGATATAATCGTTTTCTATTATTATTATATCGGAAGTACGCACAAGAAGATTTCCTATGGGGCGAGGAAAGGGTGTGCCCTGAACCACGCATACGATCTGGTCGGGATTATTGTCATCATCCCGGATTTTTTCTGAAACAAAGGGCAAAAGCTCCTTGCGGATAAGTGCCGGTGAACCGTGGTATTCGATTGAAAGACCGGCAATCTCAAATGATGATATCTCTTTTTGGGACATGATCAGGTTCTTTTCATTCGCATCATCATCAACAAGGACTCCGATAGAATGAAGGCTCTTAATGAAGGCATCGAGATCTTCTTTAAGTATGGGAAGATCCTCATCAGAGGCTTCGTATTTTTCTTTCATTTTTTGAAGAATCTTTTCCTCGGACATATTAAGTGTCAAAAGGAATGCAATGAATTCCCCGGAAGCGTTGAGCTTCATACCCTTTGAAAATTCGGCCGTAGCCTGGCCGCAGGGCAGAAGATAAGTATCATTCTCTATTTTTTTGAAGCAAAAACCGTCTCGTATTCTCATTTTTTTTCTCCCATCTTTTTTAATCTATGTACTGTAAGCTGAATAGGTCTTCTTACAGGCAGAAGAATTCGCCAAAGCCATGAGCTGATTCTGTATAAAGGACTCTTAAGTGAAAGCGTTTTTTCGTCTCTGATTCTTGCAGTCATAATGCCCATTATCTGAGCCGGCTGTATGGGTCCTTCAAGCTGTGTCTTCTGTT
>CAJOOT010000319.1 GCA_905236215.1 uncultured Eubacterium sp. | reverse complement strand
GGAGAGATATCGAAGTGGTCATAACGAGCCGCACTCGAAATGCGGTCGTCCTTTTTGGGCGCGTGGGTTCGAATCCCACTCTCTCCGTTTTAAGAAAGCTGTCATAGATGGTTATCTGTGACGGCTTTGTTTTATATCTAAGACGAATATGACCTCCACCTCTTATCGAAGTCGAGGACAAATAAGTTGTATATATCTGACAGTTGATTGAAAGAGGAATATATATGAAAAGATACATTATGAGAGCACCTGCGAGTCCTTTTGAAAATCCGACTCACAGACTTGCCCTTGAAAAAGATCTGATGAGCTCAAACAGTGGAAATCTGCTGTTTGTACACAGTATTGCCAGAGCTCTTATGACGGAAGATACACAAATTGATTTTGCAAAGACCATCGATATCTTAAAGATATCAGAAGAAGAAAATTTAGATGAGAAGTATGACGCATTCATCATCCCGTTGGCGAATGCATTCAGAACTTCGGCTCTAAATGATATGAAACGCCTTATTAAGATAATCGAGAGCGTAGATATGCCATGTATTGTAATAGGCGTAGGATATCAGCACAAACTGAAAGATGATCTTTTTGATGATGAAGAGCTCAATCAAATTTCGCGCACATTCTGCGAAGCCGTTTTGAAAAAATCTTCTTCCATAGGAATACGCGGAGAGTATACGGCAAAGTATTTGGAGAATCTGGGATTTGTAAGGGACAAGGATTTTCGAATCATAGGCTGCCCCTCCATGTATCTTTACGGAGAGAATCTTCCGGCTCAGAAAGAGTTGCATCTTTCAAAGGAGACGAAAGTCAATATCAACTGTAAAATATCTCTTTCCCGAAAAGCCCACAAATTCATACACAAGGTCTGTGATGAGTTTGATGATCACGTATATATTCCTCAGAACACCTATGAGCTTGAGACTTTATTCTGCGGAAGAAACGTGTTCGACGGAGCTTATGTGAATAAAACATCACCTTACTATCCCGTGGATTATGATGCCCCCATCTACAGACAAAACAAAATCAGGGGTTTTGTAAATGTTGAAGCCTGGCTTGATTTTTTAAAAGAGAGGGATCTTAATATAGGAACCCGTATTCACGGAAACATTGCGGGCATTCTTTCGGGACTTCCCTCATTTATAGTAGCTCCCGATATAAGAGTACTGGAGCTTGCGGAGTTTCACCAAATACCGCATATAACCCTGTCTGAGGTGAATCAGGACACCATCATAAGAGATGTTCTTGAGGCTGCAGATTTTTCGACCATTCATAAGGGACATAGGGAACGCTTTCGGAATTACATGGATTTTCTTCATGAGAACAGCCTTACTACCATATATGATAAAAAGTCTTCCGTAGTGCCCTTCGATGAAAAGATAAAGGCAATAAATTTCCATGGACCTATAGTGCCTCTTCCCTTTGCCACATATGATGAAACCATGGAAGCTTCAAAATACTGGCAATATCTTCTCGACAAAGAGAAAAAGAAGGTACGGGATCTAAAAAAACAGGTTAAGGATAGCAAAAAGAAGACCCTGCGGTCAAGATTGAAATTTTGGAAATCCAAGTAAGTCTGGTTTGTTATAACCCCCACATGCGCTTTACTAAGAGATGAGGGATTTTTCTGGCTGAATTAAAAAACCGTGCGCCCCACTTTGAATCCGGGAAAGATGCGTAACTCAGGCAGACAACTCGGCAAAGGCACCCCTGCGGCACACGGAAGCTCCCGCTTAGTGCTGCTTCATTCCTGACCTGACACGGTTCACGGGTTTCCGTCGCGCAGGACCCTCACGTCAACGCCTCTTACCAAAGGCAGCCATCTTTCCTCAAAACCCTGGGTGGGACATCACCCCTGCTGTAGCGGACTGCAGGTACAGGGCACCGCTAACGCCCCGGCTGCACGGTGTTTCTAATATATAGGTTTTGAAGGTATTTGTCAAATTATAAGGGGTTTATAGCCACACAATCTGTAGTTACTATGCTCAATTATTTTTCTCTTCAAGCTTCGAGCGCAGTTCCTCTATGAGATCAGACATTTCTTTTAGCTGTTCGGTTTGTTGATCAAGCTGCACCTTATCAGCGTTGAGCTGCTGTATCAGCAGTTCATTTTCTTTTATAGCGGCTT
>CAJOOT010000318.1 GCA_905236215.1 uncultured Eubacterium sp. | reverse complement strand
TACCATGTCGAAGTCAGGCGGTGAGACGCATGGAGAAAGTATGTTGGAGATCCTCTCCAAAGTCAGATGGTCGGAACACGGATACCTCAGGCGATACACAGCCTGCCCTTGTTTTGTCGTTGGCTCTCTATCAGAAATGATAGGGAGAGTACGCCCTAAAGCCGTTTCCTATGACTTAACCAGCCTGTCTTGGGGTTTGCTTGAGGTCAAGTGCTTATCGAAAAATTTATAAGGGGCGGGAAACAGCTACAGATGTAGTAGGCGTAGTTGTCGAGGATTTTCTTGTGTCCGATGTCAGAGTATCGATGTCTAAAATTTTTCTATGTTGATTTCTGTACTTGTTTCTTCTAAAGGTATGATGTCTTCACTAGGTAGCAATTCTAGTGGAGGATCTGGCAATACTGCCTTTGCGTGATCTTTTGCTTCGATGATTAGAAGCCCCCTCACCCACAGCCTCTCCCTATGGGATAGGGGAGACGAAGCCTTGCGTCTGCTCATCTATCCGATCCTTAAAGTGTCCCGGAAGTCTACGGCTTCTATCCTGTGATATGCCCTTTTCCGATGTGATTTTCCTCGTTCAAGGCAAGCAGCATTTCCATGTCCATTTACTTTTCCATGACCGGTCGCTTAGCAGAGGTAGATTCTTGGTCTGTTGCCGGCCGAAGCGTCAATCTCTGACAGCTCCGGAAATTCCTTATCCCAGTCTTGCCTCTGATCCGTGGTTTCTGTGAGCCGTACACCGTTTTTGCTGTAAGCTGATAGCCGGAAGTCTGCATAAGGTGTACGCCTTTCATGAGAGTTGAGTTGTACTCGTATCTCTTGCGGTCTGGCACTATATCAGCCTAATCCAAGATATAAAGGACTGCGGAATTTTTTTATTTTATTATTTAAGAGGGAAAAGAATAAAAAAATTCCTTGCGTGTGCCGCGAGCGGCATCCTTTACATCATGGCTTAAGCTGATTAAAGAAGTGCCACGCAGCGAGGCTGCGGTACAACTAATCAACTTCCATGAAAGGAGCAACACCATGGCATATGTAGACATCACACAAGTTACCTATGACTCAGCAAAAAACGAGGCAGTCATCACGGGAACTGACCTTGACAGCGTGCTTTTGGACGACTGGAACCAGGAATTTCCGGAGCAGGCAGAGATAACCTTTCGCTTCGATTTATCCGGTAAAGGACCAAGAATCTACCTCTACAAGCTCCTAAAATCCGTAGTCAAGGAAAAGTGCAATTCGATGGAGGAAATGCTGCTTGCCCTGAACGGGAAAATCACGAACATCTCAAACAACTTCATATTACAGGACGAGGGTTAATCCCTTGTTTCCTGACATACCTTACAGAGCCGGAGCAATGCAGACGCTTCGGCTTCTTCTTTTTGGAAAAACCCCCGATGCTCCCCGGCACAAAAAGCGTGCCGCGCCCGTTTTTCCAAGCCTTTTCCCTGCGTATTAAGGTGTCATGAATAATAAGTAAAGGAGAGGGAAGAATATGCATATATATAGAAGAAACAGCAGAATTTAACCGGCATCATCTTTCCTCCTTTCGTACTGGCAGCCTATGCCGACACGGTACGCCATCGCCCAGACCCTGACAAGGGGCAAGCGTTGTTGCCATAGAGCAACCCCTTGACAGAATCTGGGCGATGGCGTGTCGCACGGCATTAACGGCTAGCATAGCGCACGAAAGGAGGAAAAATGATACGGTTAAGGACAGGATAAGGAATATGTGGCAGTAGTAGTAGTAAATTAAGTATTTTATCAGATACGAGGAGATGAAGATTATGTTAAGTATAGAAAAGTTTTCACAGGAAGTTGCAAGAAGAATACCGGAGTTATTAGATACAGAGACAGAAGCCGTCATAAAGAAAATCATGAAGAACAACGGTCAAGAGTTGACAGGTTTGGTTATACAGGCGGCTGGGTCGAACTTGGCTCCGACTATATATCTTGAAAACTATTATGAAGAGTATCTCGGAGGGTATGATATAGAAGAGATTACGGATAGGATAGCGCAAGTTGCAAGCAGCAGTATGGTTAGTGCGCCGTTTGATGTCGAGAGTATTACTTCATTGGATAGATGTAGGGATAAAATTGTGCCACGGCTGGTAAATACCAATATGAATCAGCATTTGCTGGAGTCAAGACCGCACCGCAATGTGGAGGATTTGAGCATTACTTATTGCGTGTTGCTGGATAATGTGGGAGATGCAGCTGCAACGGTTCCTGTAACTTATCAGCTTATGGATACTTGGGGGCTGGATGCTGATGATTTATACGATCTTGCAATAGAGAATCAGCTTAGGGCAGAGAAAAGCGTTTTTATATCAATGAAGGATGTGCTTAAGGGACTTGTTGACGAAGAAAGCGATGCAGTTGATGTTATGGATAGTACAGATAACGATGTGCCTCAGATTTATATACTCTCGAATGAAAATAAGCTCAACGGGGCGGCAGCAATCTTGGATAGCACTATCATGAACAGGGTAATAGATCAGATCGGAGAGCGTTTCTACATCATCCCCAGCAGCATACATGAGGTTTTGGTAGTACCTGATAGAGGTGGAATAAAAAAAGATGACCTTGAATCTATGGTACGTGAGGTGAATGGCTCTACAGTATCTATAGAAGAGCAGCTTTCAGATCATGTATATGTATATAACGCAGAAGAGGGACTTAAGCTGGCGGTTTAATTGATATGACGGCTGTGCTATCGGCCAGACGGGCGGAAAGGAGGATTTATGACAAATGCACAGATTATTGAGGGAGTAGCCCGGTCGATATATGGTGATGACGCCGTAGACAGTATGATCCGGTCTGGTATTGAGATCCCTCTTCATACGGTAAAAGGGTGGAATGAACGCGGTTCCTACAAGGTAAGGAAAGGTGAACACGGAATAGAGACGCGCTTGTGGAAGAAGAAAGCGGCAAAGGATGCGGATGATGAAGGAATAGATCAGGAATTTTACCTGGCAAAGGCATTTTTGTTCACATCAAAACAGGTCGAAAAAGCAGATTAGGCATTTATTCCACGGTCCGCTTGACAACAGGCACCCGCGCCCGTGATATGGTCAGAATGCGGCAGTGCTTTGAAATGAGGGGCTGCCCAGACAGATCTTATCACGGGCTTACCTATTGTCAAGCGGCTTTCGCGGCATAAACGCGGTATAAAGACGATGATGGGATAAATAAAGGTTACAAGAGTTAAAACCACAAGATATAGTATTTTATACCAATTTTCCATTCTCATCGTCTTGCGAGATGATACTAGAAACAGGCGCAAACCCTTATAAATACTGGGATTGCGCCGTTTTTGCTGCCTTTCACATCTGTCGGATAAAGAACGCTTTAACGGAAAGATATCCTACAAACCGAATTTGGATCTGTACGCATCCGGATCCGCCATATATTCTTTATATTTTGCCCTTAGGCAGTT
>CAJOOT010000317.1 GCA_905236215.1 uncultured Eubacterium sp. | reverse complement strand
CATTACAAGTTGATGGGCAAATGGGCCTGCATCATAGTGGTATTAGGAAATCTGATGTATTTTATCGCAGACTGCATAGCAGTCGGTGGTTTTTCCGTTGCCACCATTATTCCGCGTATCATTCCGGTCATTGTACTTGCAATGTTTTTGGCTATATTTAAACATTCCATCACATACAAACGTATCATGCCTTATTTTTATGTGACGGTCTACGTAGTGCTTATCTCCATGATTTGGGCCACCTGGTTTTTGCCGGATCACGACATTGCCAGAGAAGGATTTCTTATCATGCAGTTTGCCTTCATGGCGGTGGGACTTTCCATGCCGGTTAAATATACAGCCCTTTTTAATCTGGGTACCATAGGAGGTATCATTATCTCCCAGCCGTTTATGCAATATCCCAATTTTGTAATGATGCTGGTATTGTCGATTCCTCTTTATTTATGCGTTACATTCTTTCAGGTTTTGCTTGAGCATTCCTATGTGAATTTTTACCTCACAAACAAAAAACTTGAAGCCATGTTTGCCACGGATCAGCTCACAAAAGTCTTCAATCGCCACCAGGTAGACAAACTCTTAAAGGATGGAAAACGACTCAATGTAGATGATGATGAAGACGTAGTTACCATGATGCTTGATATCGACTTCTTCAAAAAGGTCAATGACACCTATGGCCATGATGCAGGTGACAAAATCCTTATTTTTCTTACGGAAGTCCTTACCTCCAGTGTCAGAGACTGTGATTTCGTAATCCGTTGGGGCGGAGAGGAATTTGTGGTTATATTGCTTGATACCGACGAGATGACGGCCAAATTCGTAGCAGACCGTATACGAATGCGTGTAGAAAAAACCGACAACGGTATCTGCCCTGTCACCATCTCCGTAGGTTATTCAGTTTATGATCATCAGGACTTTTACAAATCCGTCGAACAGGCCGATATTGCTCTTTACTACTCAAAAGAGCACGGAAGAAACCGGGTCACCAGCTTTGAGAGATTGTCTCCGGAGGACAAACTTGGCAAAAAAACAGGCTTATAAATTATAATTTTCTATAGAAAAGGAGCACTTTATGGGTTACGGATTTTATTATTTTTTCGATCCGACTTACATTCTGATAATAATAGGTGCCATCATCTGTGTGATAGCATCTGCACACGTTAGAACCACATATTCAAAATTTCAAAACGTTGCGTCTGCCACCGGCATGACCGGTGCGGAAGCTGCAAAGAGGCTTCTTCGTGCCAATGGCATAACCGATGTAACAGTTACCCATGTAGCCGGTAATCTTACGGATCATTATGATCCCCGCAACAAAACATTAAGTCTGTCGGACTCTGTATACAACTCCACCTCCGTAGCTGCCATCGGTGTGGCTGCACACGAGACCGGACACGCTGTACAGCACAATGTGGGATACGTACCTCTTTCTTTAAGATCAGCCATCGTACCCATCGCAAACTTTGGTTCAATGATGTGTTGGCCGCTTATTATAATCGGTTTCTGCATACGCTCTGAAATGGGTACCGTATTTATTAATGTCGGCATTATTGTATTCCTTGCGGTTGTTCTTTTCCAGCTTATCACTCTTCCGGTAGAGTTCAACGCTTCACGCCGCGGACTGGATATGATAGAAAGAGAAGGCATCTTAAACTCCGAAGAATTAAGAGGCACCAAAAAGGTTCTTGGCGCCGCAGCCATGACATATGTAGCCAGTGCTGCAGCAGCCATCTTGCAGCTTTTAAGGCTTCTTATTCTGGCAGGAAACCGCAACAGAGATTAGTTTATATCATACCTTTTCCATATTTCTCAAAAAGGAGAGGCTTGACATTATGTCAACCTCTCCTTTCTGATTTCAAACTTGTACCTTCTGTCTCTTGTTCTAAAGGCTTCCTCTATTTCAATGAAAATACTCTCATGATCCGACCGGCTCCTATTCGATATCATCATCAGAATCGAATCATTCGAAAACGGCACTGCAAAATCCGGTGGCTGAGGCAAATCATGTATTATATCCTCCAAAAGTTCTCTGGCTTCCTTTAGTGCGAATTCATCTTCATCACCTGTAGATGATCCAAGGCTTAACCTGTATATATCAAACCTGTTGTCTTCCTTCTCAAATATTTTTTCCATATAGGACAACATTCTGATGCCCGGCAGATATTCTCTTTCCTCAGTCTCATCTACTTCATCCGGCAATCTGTCCAAAACGCTCTTTTGCCTGGATTCTTCATCTATCTCACCGGACATTACCATTTCAGTAAATTTTTCTGCAAGCACCGGATCAAAGAGACTTCCCGCTCCATGCTTTATCTCTTCAACTGCTTCTTCAAATGGTTTTTTCTTTTTATAGGGAGCACCCATTGTCATCACATCAAAACTCTCTGCTATATAAAGAATTCTGGATGCAATAGAAATTTCTTCTCCTATAAGTCCGTCCGGATACCCCCGCCCGTCAAATCTCTCATGATGATGTCTCACAGTATCAGCAAGATCTTCAAATCCCGGAAGATTTATCAGCATCTTCTCTCCAAGTACCGTATGTTGTTTAATAAGCTCATTCTCAGTGCGAGTTAAGCGCTCTTCCTTATTCAGCATGCTGTCAGGCACGGCTATCTTTCCGATATCATGCATAAGTCCTGCATTATAGATGCGTTCTATATCCTTATCTTTTAAGTTGAATACATCCTTCATCTGAATTGCCAAAGTTTTGGCATAATATGCCACTCTTTGAGAATGACCTCCTGTATGCTCATCCTTTGCATCTATTGCCAATGCAATCGTCTCTATTGTCTGCTCCGTGAGTCTTTGCTGCCTCTCCACTCTGGCCTTTCGTGCTCCGGTCTCGTTACGCACAGTCTGTGCAATAGTCATTGTCATCATCAAAAGGAAGCCTATACTCATGTACATTCCGAACATATAGAATCTTAATGTAAAGAAGCTTATAAGTTCCAGTCCGCAGCTGGCCAACAGCATCAACATTCCCACAGCCGTTATCACATAGCTTCCTATCCGGTGCCTTAAGATATCTATAATAATAGCGGTAAATGCCACCAATATACCCAGCCCCATCCATATGTGGGAACAGATGAGCGACTGATAAAAATCCATTATACCCGATACCTGCAATATAAAATTAATCACAAGCTGAGCCGTAACGGCTGTTATTACTACAACATATGCCTTTTCATACCGTCTGTTCTGCACTTCATTAAAATACAGCGCTACAAAAGCTCCGATAATCTCAATCAAAAGATATGTAAATACAGCACTAAGCGACGGGATATGGAAGATAATCTGACGCAGTCCGGACTCGGATATTATCCACATGCCCACTACAATGATACACTCGGACAGATAAATGACTGCTCTGACGCTCTCAAGTATCTGTCTGCGGATAACAAGGCATACCATCAATACTATGAGTCCGGCTATTATCATGATAACGGCTGCAGCAATGACCGGCAGATTCATTCTGATAACGGGAAACCAGACATTGTTACCGTATGAATATATGACGTCATTAATCGTACATATACCGGTAGACTTGGTCGTAATCTTAAGAGTTATTTCCTTATTCCTGTCGTTTTCCGATAAATCCACTGCAAGATACGCACTGGGAAGGTGTTCTGACATATAATCAAAACCGGAGGAAGTATATGACTGACGTTCTTTTCCATCTATGTACACCACAATATCCTGCATGCTGCTGCGAAACAGCATCCTCATTCCGTCTCTGATATCTGCCGGCAATGCACTCTTGAACGTAAGTGTTTGTCCTTCTTCAGCTGATACTTCACAGGGAAATCTGACTATCTCATCTCCATCCAGCTGCCACCTGCTTTCTAAGACCTTAATATCGAACTCACCGATATACGCTTCCCCTTCAGGTGCCGTGCCGATCATAGCATATATGAAAAGGAACGCCGCCAAAACAAGGACGGCGTTCAATAATAGTATAAGATTTTTCTTAAACCTTTCCACTTATTTGCTTCTCCAGATTATGGTCACTTCACTATATCTTCATCACCGAAGGGATCTCCGCATTCCGGGCAGAACTTGGGCGGATTGGTGGGATCTTCCGGCTCCCATCCGCATTTATCACATCTGTACTGCGGTGCGCCGGCAGGTTTTGGCGCTCCGCACTCACTGCAGAATTTGCCTTTATTGACCGCACCACAGGTGCACGTCCATCCATCGGGTGCATCATCAGGCTTCTTGGTTCCGCACTCCGTGCAAAACTTGCCGAAGACTATCTTTTTGCAGTTCGGGCAGTTCCATCCTCCGGCCTGCTGAGGATTAGCTCCTCCACCCGACATATTCTGCTGCTGAGCCTGCATAGCCTGACCCTGAGCATAGAGATTCTGGACATCTGCTCCCATGCCCTGAGCCATATTCATACCCATAAATGCCATAGCCGCTCCGGCTCCCTCATTGTTTGCAGCATCACGCATAGCATCTGTCCTGGCGCCGATAGTAGCTGCTGCACCGCGGGTCGGATCCATATATGCCGCATCCCTCTGCATACTCTTGATGATCTTCTCATCTTCTTCATTGGCTTTGAGACTGGATATACCAAAAGCAACTATTTCTATACCACGCCTGTTCTGCCAGTCTTCAGACAACTGCTTCTTAAGGATATCAGCCATCTCTGTCTGATGAGCCATAAGTGATGAGTACCTGATACCCATACCGGAAATCTCCGCAAACGTAGGTCCAAGCTTGGTAAGAAGTTCAGACTTCATCTGTGAGTCTATCTTGTCTCTGGTATAATCATCCTCTACATTACCGCAAACATTGGTATAGAAAAGAATCGGATCTATCAGCTTATAGCTGTATTCTCCAAAGCAGGATATGGCGATATCCATATCAATTGCCGCTCTTTCATCTACAACACGGAAAGGTACGGGCTGTGGTGTACCATATTTGTTTCCCACAATCTCTTTGGTATTGAAGTAATATACTCTCTGATCGTTAGCGGGCTGTCCTCCGTAGGTGAATCTCTTTCCAAGATTCTTGAAGGATTCTATAATGCCCTTTCCCAATCCTCCGCTGAATATCGAAGGCTCTGTGGAATTGTCGTACGTAAATACTCCCGGCTCGGCACAGATTTCAGCTACTTTACCCTGTTCTACAATAATCATGCATTGTCCGTCTGCCACTGCTATGGCGGAGCCGTTTGTGATGATATTGTCGCTTCCTTTGGTATTCGATGATCCTCCTGATACCCTTTTCTTTCCTTTTACGGCAAGCACATCCGTCTCAAGAGCATCACAATAAAAATACTCTTTCCACTGATCCGCCAATACGGATCCCGTGGCACTTGCCAATGCTTTAATTAATCCCATTCTGTTCCTCCTTAT
>CAJOOT010000316.1 GCA_905236215.1 uncultured Eubacterium sp. | reverse complement strand
TTGAGGCGTATTCCACTCACAAATACGATGTCGGCGACTACATGAAGCTTGATGCAATGTTTGGTGACGAAAAGACATTCTCAAAATTATGTAAACTGGCAAAAAAGCGCGGCATCAGTATTATACTGGATGGTGTATTCAATCACACCGGAGCAGACAGCAGGTATTTCAATGCATACGGAACCTATCCCGGTGTACCGGCTTCTTCCGAAAGATCAGAATACCATGATTGGTTTGATTTTTTTGATGATGAAGAGAAAGACTACCGGTGCTGGTGGGGTATACATACTCTGCCGACAGTTCGTAAGGATAGGGAAGCTTTCAAAAAGCTTTTGTTTTCTAAGGATGGAGTTATCAGGAAATGGCTCCGTCTGGGTGCGGCCGGATGGCGGCTGGATGTTGTGGATGAGCTTCCTGATGAGTTTGTGGAAGAACTGGTGGCAGCGGCTAAAGCTGAAAAGCCGGATGCTCTTATAATAGGCGAGGTCTGGGAGGATGCATCCAACAAGGTGGCATACGGCGTAAGACGCAGGTATTTCCTGGGAACAGAACTGGATTCCGTTATGAATTATCCGTGGAAGGATGCGGTTATCAGTTTCCTGAAGGAAGGCAATGCAGATGACTTTACGCACAATATTGATGAAATCCTGAATCATTATCCGCCGGAAGTGATATCATGTCTTATGAACAGTCTGGGCACTCATGATTCAGCCAGAATACTGACAGCTCTGGCTGGTCCGGATATGACGGATATGAAAAGAGAAGACAAGGCTGAGGTGATTTTGGACAAAGACGATAGGGAAAAAGGCATCAGGCTTCTTAAGATGGCTGTGGTGCTGCAGATGACGCTTCCGGGAGTTCCATGTATATATTATGGTGACGAAGCTGGTCTTGAAGGAGCAGATGATCCCTTCAACAGAAAAACCTTTCCATGGGGAAGAGAGGATGGGAACCTTCTTGGCTTCTATCGTATGATGGGAAAATTCAGAGCGTCGGACAGGAAATTCTTTGCTGATGCCTCTCTTTCCATACTAAGAACTGAAGACGGATGCTTTGGTTTTGAGAGGAGTCTTGGAGAAAAGGCTATAGTCTGCTTTGAAAACCGTTCCGAAACGGATATTGAGTTTGAAATATCTCCAAGCTGGGATATAGTAGTGACTCTGGGTAAAGAAGATGCGGAAGATAGCGTTGAACAGAAAACAAGCGGAGGCAATAGAGGAGGTAAAATTTCCATTGTTTTGCCTGCCAGGTACGGCTGCATACTTGCCACAGGCGAGAGCAGGCTGATACATGAGTGGACATAAAAAGCGCGGAGAAAAAACTCCGCGCTAACAATTTGTCAAAATTCTTCTTTATCGACAAGCTCCGGCAATTGAGATGTACAATGCATGCATCTGGTAGCCTTTATGGGTATCATGCTCATGCAATACGGGCATTCCTTTTCGGTCGGATCTTCGACTACGGGTTTCTTGCGTATATCTTTGGCTTTCATAAGAGCTTTGACCACCAAAAAAATTACAAAGGCCATGAGGAAGAAATTGATTACCGCTGAGATAAAGGCACCATATCTGACCTCTACGCCACCAATAGTAGCTACATAGGCGCTTAAGTCTTTGTCGGCTATAAGACCGATAAGAGGATTGATGATGTCTCCGACAAGAGAATCAACGATTGCCTTGAAAGCAGCACCGATAACAACGCCGACTGCCATATCAATAACATTTCCACCTACTGCGAATTCTTTGAATTCCTGTATAAATTTTTTCATGAGTGAATACCTCCTTTATGGGAAAGTATAGCACACGAAACATATAAATGAAAGAAGTCTTAAAGAAAAATTAAGAAAGAATTAAGCGTTGGAAGTTAAGTAAATGAGTGACAAACATATAGGCTAAGACTATAATGTTTCAATAGATAAAACAATATTGACAATACCCACTCAGGGGAATACAATTTGAATAAACCAACCTATAAGATAGGTTTATCTTAAAACGTAAGAACATGGATTTGGAGGAAAACGAGATGAGTGATATCAAGAAGAATGCTTTGGAACTGGTTGGAAACACTCCGTTGGTGGAGCTTTCCGGTTATTCCAAGGCAGCAGGAGTCACAGATGCGACTATCCTGGGAAAGCTGGAGCTTTTCAACCCTGCAGGCTCTGTCAAGGACAGGATTGCGAAGGCAATGATTGAGGATGCGGAGGAAAAAGGTATCCTTAAGCCCGGAGCCACGATTATAGAGCCTACCAGTGGTAATACGGGTATCGGTCTTGCTGCAGTGGGAGCTGCAAAGGGTTATCATGTTATCCTTACGTTGCCGGATACAATGAGTGTAGAGCGCAGAACCATGCTTAAGGCTTACGGCGCTGAACTCGTACTCACGGAAGGCGCAAAGGGTATGAAGGGAGCCATCGCAAAGGCAGATGAACTCAAGGAGAGCATTGAAGGTTC
>CAJOOT010000315.1 GCA_905236215.1 uncultured Eubacterium sp. | reverse complement strand
GAATCCGGTATTTATCTCAAATATGCAAAGCAGCTTATTGAACAAAAAGATGCTTATTATTGTTTCTGTGATGAATGCAGATTAAGCACTCTCAAAAAAACCATAAACGGAAAAGAGATGTCGTTCTATGACAAACATTGTCTAAGCCTTTCTGAAGAAGAAATTCATGACAACCTAAACGCAGGCAAGCCTTATGTTATAAGAATGAATATGCCTGTTGAAGGTAATATCTCTTTTGATGATGATATTTACGGTACCATCACAGTTGATTGTGCAGAGCTTGAAGACTTTATTCTCATCAAGTCTGATGGCTATCCTACATACAATTTTGCCAACGTTATCGATGATCATCTTATGGGTATCACCCATGTTGTAAGAGGTAATGAATATCTTTCTTCAACACCTAAATACAACAGGCTTTATGAGGCGTTCGGATGGGATATACCCACGTATGTACATTGTCCTCTTATTACAGATGAGACTCATGCCAAGCTTTCCAAGAGAAGCGGACATTCTTCCTACGAGGATTTGGTAGAGCAGGGCTTTCTTCCGGAAGCGATTGTAAACTTTGCCGCTCTTTTGGGATGGAGCCCAAAAGAAGAACGTGAGATATATTCGCTGAAAGAGCTCATTGATGAATTTGACTACAAGCGTATCAATAAATCTCCGTCAGTATTCGACATCACCAAACTTAAGTGGATGAACGGCGAATATATCAAAGCCATGGATGAGGATAAGTTCCTTACGATGGCCATGCCTTACATAGATAAGGTTATCAAAAAAGATCTTGACAAGAATAAAATTGCTGACATGACAAAGAGCAGAATTGAAGTCTTTCCGGATATTCCCGACATGATTTCTTTCTTTGAGGAAGTTCCCGAATATGATACGGAGCTTTATTGTCACAAAAAGATGAAGTCCACAAAGGAAACCTCGGTAGATGTTCTTAAGGAAGTGTTGCCCCTTCTTGAGAGTCAATCTGCATTTGACAATGATTCTGTGTTTGAACTTCTTAAAGGCTATGCAGCAAAGAAGGAAATAAAAAACGGCACCGTTATGTGGCCTGTGAGGATCGCACTTTCGGGGCTTATGAATACTCCGTGCGGAGCTACGGAGATTATTGAGGTTCTCGGAAAAGACGAGAGTATTTCAAGAATCAAAAAGGCTATTGCTTTATTAGAAGCTTAAGTGTAGAATGAACGGCGAGAGATCCTTTGAACCGGTTTGAGAGAAACGGAACGGAGGATCTTTTGTCATTTAATGAATCTCAGAAAAGGGCTATCGCCCATATTGACCACCCCTGCCTGGTTCTGGCAGGTCCCGGTTCGGGCAAGACCACGGTTATTACCCAAAGAACAGCACATCTTATAGAATCAGGTATAGACCCGGCGTCTATACTTGTAGTCACATTTACAAAGGCGGCGGCTCAGGAGATGAAAAGCCGCTTCCTTAAGCTGTGCATGGAGAACAAAGCCAAAGATAATGTTATGTTTTGCACTTTTCACTCTGTATTTTTTATGATCTTACGAAGGTCGTTTGGGTTCAAAAAGGACAGTGTAGCTTCTATTCGAGAAAAAACATCTTATTTCAGAGATATCTTTTTTAGATTTAATATTCATCCCCGTCACGAAAGTACCCTTATCAATGACCTTTTGACCGAGTTTTCCAAGATCAAGGGCGCCGGGATTGATTTGGATGAATTTTCACCCATCAGTCTTGAAAAAGATCTGTTTGACAAGGTTTTTATCGCATATTCTCAAAGAATGTCTTTGGAACAAAAACTCGATTTCGACGATATGCAGGGAGTGTGCCTCCAAAAGCTTCTTAACAATCCTATAGAACTCGGAAAATGGCAGGACAGATTTCAATATATACTGATTGATGAATTTCAGGATATCAATCCTGTACAGTACAGACTGGTAAAACTCCTTGCCGCACCTCAAAACAATCTTTTTGTGGTAGGGGACGATGATCAATCAATCTACGGATTTAGGGGGTCGGATCCCTCTATAATGTTGGGATTTCCAAAAGATTATCCTGACACACAAAAAATAGTGCTCAATATTAATTACAGATCCGACAAAAATGTTGTTTTGCATGCTACAAGGCTTATTTCAGCCAACAAAAACAGGTTTAAAAAAAATATTGAGACATCTTCGAGTGAAGAGGGGTCAGTGGAATTTTTCGAGCACGAAACCTCTCGTGAGGAAGCAGCCGAGGTGGCTTTAAGTATTAAACGTTCATATGAAAAGGGTCTTCCTTATTCAGAAAACGTCGTGCTATTCAGAACTAATGTTCCGGGAGGCGCTTTTGCCTCTGAATTTGAGAAGAAAGGTATTCCTTTTAAAATGAAGATGAATGTCGAAAATCCGTATTATCATTTTGTTTCACGGGATATTTTCGCTTATCTTAGATTATCGGAAGGGACGCTTTTTAGAAAAGATCTTATTAGGGTTCTGAACCGACCTGAGAGAAGTATACCAAGAGAATCGGTCAACGATGCTGTGATAGATCCGGCGGATTGGCTTTTTTCTCTTGCCTCTGATAATTACGTACACAAAAAGGCTGTAAAGCTTGTTTCAGGTCTTGTTCACATGGGAAAGATGTCTCTGTATGCAAGAGTAAATTTCATAAGACATGGCATGGGATATGACGATTATCTCAAAAAAACCGCGAAAGAAAAGGGAATCGATTTTGAAAAATATCTCGAGATAGCAGAATTTATCGGGCAGGAAGCGCTTCGATACAACAAGCTTGAAAGTTGGGAAGAAGACATCTCTCTTATAAGTGAAAGAATTGAGAACAAAGCGTCTTCAGGTAATGACAGTGAAGATGAAGATGCTGTGGTTTTATCCTCAATGCATGCATCCAAAGGACTCGAATATGATACGGTATACATTGCCGATACGGTGGAAGGAGTTATACCTTACGGTGATAATACAAAAGACAATGACCTTGAGGAGGAACGCCGGCTCTTTTACGTGGCGCTTACCCGGGCGAAGAAAAATATACGAGTGTGTTTTGTCCGTACTATACACAATCATGAAGTAAAGCCTTCCAGATTTATTGCGGAAATGACGGAATAATAAGAGGAAATTAATAAGACAATATAATATGGCTCTGACACAAAAACAAAAATTTCCGTCTTGTCAAATTTTAAAGAGTGTTGTATAGTTGTCTCAATTTGTGTCAGAAAGGTCGTAATACGATGTCAAAATATTTGGTTATTGTTGAGTCGCCTGCAAAGGTTAAGACCATTAAAAAGTTCCTTGGTTCAAACTATGCCGTAGTAGCTTCCAATGGTCATGTCAGGGATCTTCCGAAGAGTCAGCTCGGTGTTGATACGGATAATGATTACGAGCCCAGATACATCACCATCAGGGGCAAGGGGGATCTTCTCAAGGATTTAAGAAAGCATGTTAAGGGTGCAGATAAGGTCTATCTGGCAACTGACCCGGATAGAGAAGGAGAAGCCATATCCTGGCATCTGTACCATGCTTTAAATCTTGAAGGCAAGAAATTTGCCAGAATCAGTTTTAATGAGATTACCAAGAAGGCTGTTAAGG
>CAJOOT010000314.1 GCA_905236215.1 uncultured Eubacterium sp. | reverse complement strand
TATCACAAAGTATGTCAAGCTTTTTCCCCAGATACCCGCCGATTTTTTCCACATGAGCAGGGATATTATCTCTTTCCATGATTTCAAATACCTTGTCAACTGCACGACATACCAGAGGATTGCCACCGTAGGTGGTGCCATGATCTCCCGGAACCAATGATAAGTCCGCAACTTTTTGTGTCATGGCAAATGCACCTACAGGTACTCCACAGCCCAATGATTTGGCCATACAGATAATATCCGGACAAACGTCAAAATTCTCAAATGCAAACATCTTTCCGGTGCGTCCCGTGCCACACTGAACCTCATCAAATATAAGGAGAATTCCTTTTGACTGAAGTTTCTTAAGTCCATCTATAAATTCCTGAGTAGCCACATGAATACCGCCTTCTCCCTGAACAGCCTCAAGAATGATTGCAATTGTCTTATCGGTAACAAGAGCATTTACAGACTCAATATCATTAAAATCAGCAAATGAAATTCCGGGAATAAGCTTTTCAAACGGTTCTCTATAGTGCGTCGTACCTGTTACGGAAAGCGCACCCAGAGAACGACCGTGGAAAGAATTATTAAAGGCTATTATCTCATGATCTGTCGAATTGTCTCTTGTATATCCGTACTTCTTTGCAGCCTTTAGAGCGCCTTCAATAGCCTCTGTGCCACTGTTTGTAAAGAATACACGATCCATTTTTGAGGCTTTCTTTATGCGTTCGGCAGCCGACAACACAGCATCGGAATAGAAAAGATTAGATATATGAGTTATCTTGTCAATCTGATCCTTAAGAGCTTCGTTAAGTTCCTTATTGTTATAACCAAGCCCCATAACACCTATACCCGACGCAAAATCGAGATAACTCTTTCCTTCTGTATCATAAAGCCTTACGCCATCCCCACGCTCAAATATAACCGGATAACGATTGTACGTGTGAAGCAAAACATTTTCTGTAGCATTGATATATTCCTGCTTGTTCATATTGACTCCTTTCAAGCCCATATAATTAATTCATTCATTATTATATTTTTCGGCATCATCCCTTAAAATAGCTGTACCTATACCTTTGTTTGTAAAGAACTCCAGAAGCAGGCAATGTGGAATCCTGCCGTCAAGTATGTGCACTCTTGATACGCCGCTTTCCACAACATCGATGCAGTTTTTTATCTTTGGTATCATGCCTCCGCCTATTATACCTTCATCTATCAGCCTGTCAGCATCGGAAAGTCTGAGCTCCGATATAAGGCTTTCCGGATCATCCGCATCCATAAGAACGCCTTCCACATCCGAGAGATATGCAAGCTTTTCTGCCTTTACAGCCTTGGCAATGGCAGCCGCAGCATCGTCTGCATTGACATTGTATGTATTTCCCTCTTCGTCCATGGCAATAGGGGCAACGATAGGCAGATAATCCTTTTCAAGAAGATCATAAAGAACTTTGGGATTGACTTTTTCCACATCACCCACAAAGCCAACGTCTTTGCCTTTTATAAGCTTTTTTTTGGCAATAAGCAATCCTCCGTCCTTTCCGCTTATGCCTGCAGAAAGAACGCCCAACTGCTGTACTTTTTCCACCAGGCTCTTGTTGACCTTGTTGAGCACCATCTCAACAATCTCCATGGTATCTTCATCCGTAACACGAAAACCCTCGTAAAAATCCGATTCCATCCCTGTCTTTGATACCCAACGGCTTATTTCCTTGCCGCCGCCATGAACAATGATAGGCTTAAATCCAACAAGCTTAAGAAGAGTGGCATCTTCGATAACTTTCATCTTGAGCTCTTCATCTATCATTGCCGAACCGCCGTATTTGATCACAATGATCTTTCTGTTAAATCTCTGAATATACGGCAAAGCTTCAATGAGCACCTGTGCTTTGTCTAGATATTTTTCCATTCTCTTATCCATAATATCTTTCCTTTAACTTCTATAATCAGCATTTATTTTTATGTAATCATACGTAAGATCACAGCCCCAGGCCGTAGCCGACTCTTCTCCGGATCCCATGTCCACAATAGCCGTAACCTTTTTTCTGCCAAGAATTTTCGTGGCTTCATCCTCAGAAAAATCAATTCCTCTCCCGTGTTCAGCTATATGAATCCTGCCTGAAGAACTCTCAAGATACAGGGCAACCTTTTGGGGGTCAAAGTCCACGCCGGAATAGCCCAGTGCGCAGAGAATACGTCCCCAGTTAGCATCATTGCCAAAGACAGCTGCTTTTGTGAGACTTGAAGATACGACGGATCTTGCCAGGATTCTGGCATTTTCCCTGGTGTCGGCATGATCAACCTTTACTTCAAAAAGTTTGGATGCACCTTCTCCATCGCCTGCCATGGTCATTGCGAGCTTTCTGTTTACAAAATGAAGCGCTTCGCAAAACGCATCATAATCTTCTCCCTCGGAATCAATAACTGCATTTCCGCAAGCGCCGTTGGCAAGTAATATGAGTGAGTCATTGGTCGATGTATCTCCATCTACGGAGATCATATTATATGTATCTTTAACATCCTCTTTTAAGGCTTTAACAAGCAATTCTTTTGAAATATTGATGTCTGTAGTAACAAATGCAAGCATCGTACACATATTGGGATGTATCATACCTGAGCCCTTACTCATACCTCCCACTGTAACAGTCTTTCCGTCTACTTCAAAAGTAACACAGGCTTCCTTCTTTATCGTGTCTGTAGTCATAATTGCACAAGCCGCTTTTGTTCCATGCTCCTTATCATTTCCGAGGTCATTAACAAGCATGTTCACTCCGTTTAGCACTCTGTCCATGGGCATATCCATTCCGATGACACCGGTAGAGGCCACCAACACATTATCAGTATTAATCTGAGTATTAAAAACGGCATTTATGCCTGAAGCTGCTGCTTTTGCTGTCTGAGAGCAATAATTAATTCCTTCCTCTCCCGTACAGGCATTGGCGATACCCGAATTTACAACAACAGCACAAACAGCATTATCTGAATCGGTGATTTTTTTGTCCCATATTACAGGAGCAGCCTTTACCACATTGGTAGTATATACTCCTGCGCTTACAGCCGGAAATTCGCTGTAGATAAGAGCCATATCATCACGACCCTGATATTTGATTTCTGCAGCTGCCGAAGCTGCGCTAAAACCTTTGGCAGATGTTACACCGCCGGAAATCTCCCTCATTTTGATGCCTCCAAATTATTATTATCAACCGATAAAGTTGATTATGTTTTCCTTATTGAGTTTGAATTCATAACGATTGGCATCGGATCTTCTGGTCCATCCGATATCATTCCAAAATTCATTACCCACTTCATTATCCGTAAATGCAATAAGAGAGATCTGATTTATCTTCTCTTTACTTAATGCTTTCATGCAAAATACAACCATCTGTCTGCCGATGCCGCGTCTTCTGTAAGCCTCATCCACACAAACATGGTAAAATGTACCGTTTCTGCCGTCATGACCGCAAAGAATCGTCCCAACTACCTTTTCACCATCTAATGCCACAACGCTCGTCCGGGGATTGCGTTCCAAAAAACGCCTCACTCCCTCTTTGGAATCATCAATACTCCTAATTGCAAAGCCGTGAATATTATCCCAAAGAGTTTTTATAAGGTCATAATCTTCATATTGCATTACTCTGTATTCTATACTCATCAGTAATATTACTCTCTAAATCAGGGAACAGCGGGAATAAGATCAAGGCCTGAAGCTTCATCAAATCCAAACATAAGATTCATATTCTGAACAGCCTGTCCGGCAGCTCCCTTTGTAATATTGTCAATAACCCCTGTCATAATCAGTCGCTTGGTCCTGTCATCGTATACCACATTTACGTCAGCCATATTTGATCCTCTCACCCACCGGGTTTCAGGCAAAACGCCCTCATCCAGAAACCTGACGAATCGTTCATTTTCATAGGCCTTTTCGTATGCATCACGGATTTCTCCTTCAGTAGGATACGATCCGTCGGCTCTTTGTTTAAGATCGCCGTATGCCGTCACCAGAATACCTCTCATCATCGGAACAAGGTGGGGAGAAAAGTTGAGCATTACCTCCTCTTTTGCCGCATAAGATAGCTGCTCTTCTATCTCCGGAGTATGTCTGTGATTAGGTAATCCGTAAGGCTTAATCGACTCATTTACTTCACAAAAAAGATTAGCAACCTTGGCTCCCCGGCCGGCTCCGCTGGTACCGCTTTTGGCATCAATAATAACTGACTTAGGCTCGATGAAGCCGTGCTCTAATGCAGGCGCAATACTCAGATATGAGCATGTCGGATAGCATCCGGGATTTGCTATAAGACGTGCTTTTTTGATATCTTCACGGTTTTTCTCACAAAGACCGTAAACAGCTTCATTTATAAGCTTTGGTGAACCGTGCTTTATACCATACCATTTTTCATAGGTCGAAACATCTTTGATCCTGTAATCAGCCGAAAGGTCTATCACTTTGGCTTTTTCAAGGATATCTTCCGTAAGAATGCTGTTAAGATACCCTTGAGGAGTAGCGGTAAATATAACATCACACTCCTCTGCCATCGCCTCTATGTCGTCCTTACTGCACTCTTTGTCTATAATATTCCTGATGTTGCAAAATATATCTGCATAATTCTGTCCTTCATAGGACTTGGAACACAAATACTTTATGTCAACCTCTTTATGACGTGCCAGTATACGTACGAGTTCAGCTCCCGCATAGCCTGTAGCACCAATGATTGCAGCATTTATCATGATATTATTTCCTCCATGTTTACAATAGCACTGAATAATTATACAAATATACCTCAACAAACGCAATAGGTGATTTTGACGATAAATCAGTCCATCGCAAAAATAATTTTGTATATTTATTCATTCGTGTTGAATAATTTTTCACTTGATAATCAAAGCGTGTGATGATAACATTTTATAGTATCCATTTACAACACAAATCTAATCGATATGGAGGAAAGGTATAATGAAAGAAAAAGTAATCCTCGCCTACTCAGGCGGTCTCGATACCACGGCCATCATCCCGTGGCTAAAGGAAAATTACGACTATGATGTGGTATGTTGCTGCATTGATGTGGGACAGGAAAGCGAGCTTGACGGACTTGAGGAAAGAGCAAAGGCCTCCGGTGCCCTCAAGCTGTACATCCTTGATGTACAGGACGAATTC
>CAJOOT010000313.1 GCA_905236215.1 uncultured Eubacterium sp. | reverse complement strand
TCCCGGAGACTTCATGTGATGGAGCTGTCATGCTTACTGCAAGTCATCTTCCGTGGAACAGGAATGGTATCAAGTTCTTTACAAAAGAAGGCGGTCTCGAAAAGGCTGATATAAAAGCCATTCTCGAAAGGGCAGCAGCACTTGATGGAGCATCTGAGGGTATAGAGGTTCCCGATCCCCTTGAGTTGACTACCGCACCCGACGCCACTTCTTTTGACCTTATGAGCCTCTATGCTGCTCATATGTGCAGGCTTATTAAGGAGGGTGTCAATGCGGATGATTTTGAGCATCCGCTTAAAGGACTTCATATAGTTTTGGATGCCGGAAACGGTGCAGGTGGTTTTTTTGCACCGAATGTGCTGGAAAAGCTCGGAGCTGATATCTCCGGCAGCCTTTATTTGGAACCGGACGGAATGTTTCCGAACCATGAGCCCAATCCTGAAAAAAAGGAGGCTATGGATGCCATAAGAGGGGCTGTCAAAGCCAATAACGCAGACTTCGGTGTTATTTTTGATACGGATGCGGACAGGGCAGCGGCAGTATTTTCGGATGGTTCCGAGATCAACAGAAACGCTTTAATAGCTCTTATGGCGGCTATCATTTCCGGGGATTATCCGGGTACCACGGTTGTTACCGATTCCTGTACCAGTGATGAGTTGCACGATTTTTTGGAAAATGAACTTCATATGCACCATCATAGATTTAAGAGAGGCTATCGCAACGTCATCAATGAATCCAAACGTCTGAACGAAGAAGGCATTGAATCTCATCTTGCCATAGAGACTTCAGGTCACGGCGCAATAAAAGAGAATTATTTTTTGGATGACGGAGCGTATCTGAGTGTACTTATGATTACTGCAATGGCTTCTCTTAAGAAAGAGGGACGCCGTGTTGAGGAACTTATATCGAAACTTAAATATCCGGCAGAAGAGGCTGAATACAGACTTCCCATCCTGAAGGATGACTTTGCTGCCGAAGGTGAAAAGGTGCTTGCAGAGTTTAGAACATTTTGTGAAAAGACAGGCGGCTTTGAGCTTGAAAAAGAAAATTATGAAGGGGTCAGGGCATCGTTTGTAAGCGGAGAAACCAAAGGTTGGGTACTTCTTCGCATGAGTTTGCATGATCCTCTTTTACCTATGAATGTTGAATCTGCCAACAGAGGTGGAGTTGACATAATCTTGGATAAGCTAAGGCCGTTTTTCTCCGGTCAGTCCGGACTGAATATTGAGTCATTAAGTTAAAAATATGACCGCGTGGCTTATCTGTCATGCGGTCGATTGTTTTAAAGGAAAACCACTATGAGAGACATTTATCAGCCCATAAAAGATCTTTTGGAATATGCCAAATTTACGCGAATCATCACCGAGTACGAGGAGGTTTATTCGAGAAATCGCATCCTTTCCCTTATGCGTGAGGATAATTGGGAAGAGCCGAAAGATACAATATTTAATCATCTCGAAGATAAGCAGGGAGCTGTAGACGATGGCTTTGTACTCGAGGCTGTTTTAAAGCAGCTTTGCGATGCTGCGGCACAAAGAACCATTATTGATGGCGATTCCATAAATGAGCGGGATAACTTTACTGCCGAACTTATGGATTGTATAATGCCCCGTCCCAACGAAGTGATCGATGTGTTTAGGACGTTCTACAGAGCGAACCCGAAAGAGGCTACGGACTGGTATTATGAATTCTCGAAAAATACCGATTATATCAGACGTTATCGTATATCAAAGGATCTTAAGTGGGTTAGGGAGAGCGAATACGGTGATATGGAAATAACTGTCAATCTTTCCAAGCCCGAAAAAGATCCAAAGGCTATTGCAGCTGCGGGTAAATCGTCCAAGAAGGAGTATCCGGCATGTCAGCTCTGCGCGGACAATACTGGTTATAAGGGAAGATTAGATCATCCCGGCAGGGCAAATCATCGCATTATACCGGTGGACATTTGCGGAGAGCCATGGTATCTCCAATACTCTCCCTATGTATATTACAATGAACATTGTATCGTTCTTTCGGACAATCACCGTCCAATGAAGATAGGAGCTGAGACCTTTGACAGACTTCTTGATTTCGTAGAGAAGTTTCCCCACTACTTCATCGGATCCAATGCGGATCTTCCAATCGTGGGGGGATCCATTCTTTCGCATGATCATTTCCAGGGTGGCCGCCACGTATTTCCCATAGAAGAAGCTGACATTGAGGGAGTATTTGAAGTAGACGGCTTCTCAGGCGTCAAATGTGCCATAGTAAAGTGGCCAATGAGCGTCATACGTATAGTGGGATATACACCGCCTGCCATTGTTGCGCTGGCCAATCATATACTTGAGACCTGGAGGGAATATTCGGATCCCGAGGCAGGTATCTTTGCCCGGACCGACGATGAGCTGCATAATACTATCACACCCATAGCCAGAACCAGAGAAAACCTCTTTGAGATGGATCTTGTATTGAGAAACAATATTACCTCAAAGGAGCATCCTTTGGGAGTTTTCCATCCCCATGAGGATCTCTGGCATATCAAAAAGGAAAACATCGGCCTTATTGAGGTAATGGGCATGGCTATTCTTCCCGGAAGGCTCAAGGATGAGATACGGCTTCTGTCTGAATGTATGGTTGAGGGAAAAGATCCGGGTGATATCAGGGAAATCGCTAAGCATGCCGACTGGGCAGCTGCTATTAAAGATAAGTACGACAGAATAGATGAAAGTAATATTAATCAGATTCTTTGCGACGAAATAGGCGATGTGTTTGTTCGTGTATTGGAAGATGCCGGAGTATTCAAGAAGACACCGGAAGGAAGAAAGGCATTTGAAAGATTCATTGCTGCTCTTTGATTGAGATACTGAAGATAAATAAACACCGGGGCGTCCTGTATGAAATTATCATACTGAATGCCCCGGTATTTTATGTGCCGGAAAACTCCGGCTATTTAACAATTATTTTATTTCAGCTTTATGGTAACTCGAACTGTATCTTTGTTTCCGCTCTTGTTGGTAAGAGTGTAGTCATAGCCATTCTCGTTACCTTCTGTTACGCTCGCGTTGTCAGCTGAGATATCAGCTACTTTGGCATCGTTTACGGTAATACCGATGGTATCAGTAAATGCCTTGTAGTCGATTGAAGCGCCGTTCTTGGCTGGGTTTCCGTCTGCATCTTCCACATAGAATTCAACAGCTGTTCCGTCATAGAACTGGGTGGTGGCGGCAATACCGTCGTCTGCTGCATTTGAGGTATCAACGGTAGCTTCCTTTATGGTAATCTTGTCGGAAACTTCGCCCTCTATATCCTGATTGCCGTATACGTAGATGGTAACAGCAGAGTCGGAAGTGATCTTGCAGCCTTTTGCTACGGAAAGATCATGAATGTAGCAGGCATCAGCCTCACCGTTGGATCCGTCTGCAAGAGTGATGTTCCAGGTGGAACCGTTGGTAAGTGTTACGTTAACCGGGTTGTTAATCTCGGCATTTGCTATGTTGTACTGAGCGCCAATCTTAAGGTATTCATTGGTTTCTGTGGTTGAACTTCTGTAGTCACCCTCTGTGCATGCATGAAGAATGGTGCCGTTTTCCATGCGGCTGCCATCATCATTTACATGATATCCATATGCGGAAGAGATGGTACCCGTCAATGTAGCATTGTCTATGGTCACATTGAGCTTTTCCGTATTGTTGTATATGTTATTCCAGATGTTACCGGTATACTCGCCGTTTGTGAGAGTAGCGTTGGTATCTTCAATCTCGGAAGCTCCTGCCACAGCCTCATCACCGGTGTCGTTTACTTCATACTCTGTATTACCGGGGTTTCCGGCATCGTCGGACTCTACGAGTTCTACAAGAGTGCCGCCCCACTTGTGGGCTTTTCCAAGGGTGATGGCTGCATTATCGAGTATAATATTCGTGTAGCCTGCATTGGCTGCTCCTGATTTGACCTGTACGAGGGTATCTTCTGCGGATACTTCGGAATCCTTGATGGAAATCGTTCCGCCGTTGTTCTGCTGAGTCATGACAGCAATCCTTCCGGATGTGAGCTTCGAGTTTTCATAAAATGCTGAAGACGTGGAAGAAGCCATAATCTGTATATAGTCATCGCTGTAGAAGTTTACGTTGTCGAACTTGTCATACACACCGGAGTCAGCGTATGCTACATAGCCTGAACCTGTCTGTGTAAAACCGTAAGTTACACCGTTTACCTCTTTGGTGGCTGTATATTCTTTGCCTGCCTGAGCTACTTCAACAGCACCGATACCGGCAGTTACGTTGCTTACATCAAGAGCATAAGTGCCTGCCTTGTCATATCCCGTGCCGGAGTCTGTAGAAAGTACGCCCCAGCCAGAAGATACGATAAGCGAATCCTTGTAGATACCCTGTCCGGAGTCGAGTACGTTGGTGGCACGAACCACGCCCTCGATACCAAGAGCAAAGGGAGTCCTCTTCATCATCGGAACTACGAGAGCATCGTATTCTTCGTTGGTATCAGCTGTCTCTTCGGTGTAGATGACAGAGTTGTTGATATTTAAGATACCGTTTTCCTTAACAGCAGCCGCTGTACGAATAACGCCTCTTGTATAGATGTAGGAATTCTCAATATTAATGGTAGCATCACCGTCTGCAAGTACTGCAGCAGCGGAGCCCTGGAAATCGTTGGCACCGTCGCCCAGAGCAGTGATGTTCATGGTATTAAGAGTTATATCTGATGAACCTGTAGCCATAATACCATTCATGAAAGCTCCATCGAGAGTAAGATCTCCGCTAACGGACTGGTTGCTCTCATCAATTGCACCGTCGTCGAAAAGATCCTCAATGGTCTCTGTCTTTGCAATCTTTCCATCATCGAATTTGAGAGAATATCTGTAAGTGTAGTGAGCGGTTTGTCTGGCCATGTTGCCAAACTTGCCCATTTCGGAGTGCTCAGCTGTTACTTCTGTTTCAAAGAACTTGATGGTGGATGCATCTACGGTGTTGCTGCTGTCCGTATAGTCGAGGATATCCTGGTATACAGCCTTTCCGTCTTTTTCAGCAATCATTGTAAGAACGCCGCCGGCGGTAGATTCGATCTTTTCTACCGTTGCACCGGTTTTATCTGCAAGTGTAACACCAATGATGTTTGAAGAAGCTGACGGTGAGTTGATGGTATCATCACCTGATGCTGTGGTTTCTACATAGTCTCCGCCGTATATGACAGATTCTACGTATACGTCTCCTGTGGCTGTGGGTGTGTGGACCACTGCTTCTGTCTGTGAGTCGTCCCATTCGTAGGTGATCACAGCTTCCTGCATCATCATATCCCCTGATGCATTACCTGAAGCATCTCCCGATGCATTACCCGAAGCATCAGAGCTTACTGCCTGCTGCTGAGTTCCACAACCTCCGAGTACTGCTATGACTGCAGTAGTCAGCAGTACCAAAAACAAGTGTTTTCTTTTCATTTTTTCCTCCTAACAAAAATGATACGATTGTTACGAAATTCCCACGTTAATAAAGGTGCCAAACGTGGGAAGTGTGGATATACAAAACCACAATATATATACTATTGCCGTGGGTATAGGTTTGTCAATTATAACCTGAACGCATACAGTTTGTTATTTACAGTTAATTTAGGAGAAAAATGCTTACAGTAATGGGCTTTATTTTACCTACAGAATCAATTAGAATATATGTATCGAACAAATCGTTCCTTGGCAAAGCGAGACTTGAATAAAAACGGATTCGATTACCGGGTGATTATGGAGAAATGTTATGGAACAAACATTATTTACTGAACTGCGTTCATTATATGTGACCAGCAAGGAAAGTCCTAATGAAATCAGAATAAAGATTCGTATTCGGGATATGATTGATCCTGAGATCCTGCGACATGCCGTGGATACAACAATGGAAAGATATCCGTATT
>CAJOOT010000312.1 GCA_905236215.1 uncultured Eubacterium sp. | reverse complement strand
GTAAGAGCCTGAACTATGATAGCCGTACCGCCGGGGCCGTAGCCTTCATAAGTAACGGTTTCGTAGTTGACACTGCCCACATCGCCGGCTGCCTTTTTAATACCTCTGTCAATAGTATCGGACGGCATATTGTTGGCCTTGGCTTTAGCAATAACATCACGAAGCTTGCTGTTGTTAGCAGGATCCGGACCGCCTTCCTTGACGGCTACAGCAATCTCTCGACCAATTACGGTGAATATCTTTCCTCTTGCCTTATCGTTTTTTTCCTTTTTATGTTTGATGTTTGCAAATTTAGAATGTCCAGACATTAAATACTCCTCTTCTTTCTGTAATATAATATATTCTGTATTAGTGTTATATCAATCAGATAACGTTTCCTCGGGTATTTCCTTCGGGATATATTGCTCGGAAATTCTGGTAGCCAATACACTGCTGATAGTCTTTCCGCTTACAGATAAAACCTTGAACCTGTAATTTTTGTAGGTGACTTCAAAATGATCGTTATCATCGGGGATTTTATCCGTTAATGCAACAAGAAAACCGTTCATTGTATCAACATCTTCGAAATCGGATGTAAACTCAAGCGCATCCTCTACATCTTCAAGGTCAGCCATACCGTTGATAAGGAAAACGTGATCTGTGCCTGCCTTCCTGTATATCATCTGCTCTTCGTCATCATGCTCATCTTCAATGTTTCCGACGATTTCTTCAAGAATATCTTCCATTGCAACGATACCCGAAGTCTGACCGTATTCATCCACCACTATGACCATATGCTGCTTTTCACGCTGCATGGTTCTGAATAGTGTGTTGATGCCCTGAGTCTCCGGAACAAATCTAATATTCCTGACAAGACCCTGAATACCATTAACCTCTCTTGTCAGATTTTCCTGTTTTTGGGAAGCCTCAAATGCATCTTTGATATGAATCATACCGTTTATGTGATCGATATCGCCTTCATATACGGGGAATCTTGAACAATTTTCTTCCAGCATGAAATTGATGGCATCTTCAAGCGAAGTGTTTGCTTCAATGGCAATTATATTACGCCTTACCGTCATGATATCTTCACAGTTTTTGTCATCAAACTCGAAGATATTCTGAATCATGTCTGCTTCTTCTTTGTCCATGTCACCCTGTTCATGAACCTCATTGACCATTGATATAATCTCTTCTTCGGTAACTTCGTCAACATCCTCATGGAAATTGATACCAAAGATACGACCTGTAATGTAAGAAAGTCCGTCAACAAGAGCAACAAATCCAAACGCTATATAATAAAAAAACATTGAAACGCCAAGCAGACGATTTACCCATATTACCGGATTTCTTGAAGCCAGCTTCATGGGAAGGAAAATTCCAAGCCAAAGTAAAATGATGAGCAATAAAACACCCACTGTGACATAGCATATTGTAACAGACACACCCGAAGCATTAATCAAAGAACATACGCAATCTCCAAATCCTCTTATGATTATTCCACCGAAAATCACGCTTAAAGCACCATAAAGGAACTCACGTGTCCTTAAATATCTACGTGGCTCATCCAGGAAAAATTCTATGCGTTTTTTTTTCTTTTCATCCCTTACATCATCGAATTTAGACGGTGATGCTTCATCAATAGCTGTATAAAAAGCACTTAGGATGAAATCTATTACAATAATGATGATAAAAAGTAACAGATAAATATGCGGGGCAGGAGCCTCGTCCATAAAAAAAGCACCTCTCTTTTCTGTGCGAAGTATCTATAAAATTTTACAATCTAATCCCCGGTTAGTCAAGATATACTCGAGGTACACGTTTGGATATGCAACATACCAGCTCGTAGTTAAAGCGTCCGCTTAAATCTCCCAATACCTCTGCTGTAATGCATTCATCCTTGTCTCTTCCCATTATGGTAACTTCATCTGTGGGAACAACGTTTTCTATACCGGATATATCCACCATAAACTGATCCATGCAGACTCTGCCGACTATGGGAGCTCTTTTTCCGTGTATAAGCACATAACCCTTGTTTGACAGCTGTCTGGGATATCCGTCGGCATAGCCGAAACCGATTGTGGCTATTTTCATTTCTTTATCAGCCATGAATGTGCCTCCATAGCTTACGGTATCACCGGGATATATGGTCTTGATGTGGGTTACTCTGGCTTTCAGCGTCATAATGGGCTTTAGGTGACTTATGTCTATCTCATCCGACGGCGCAAGTCCGTAAAGGCTGATACCGGCTCTTACCAGATCCATGTTGACCTGCGGCATTTCCATAAGAGCAGCTGAGTTTGAGCAATGCCAAAGTGGTATGTCAACACCGTTATCTTTAAGCATTTTTTGCATTTTTTTAAATTCTTCGTATTGCTTAAGCGCGTGAGATTTATCCGCAGCATCAGACTGAAAAAAATGTGTAAATGCACCGATTGCCCTGATATTGGGAAGTTCTGTGATTTTCTTAATCTCTTCTGCGGACTCGCGATTTACATAATATCCTATTCTGCGCATTCCGGTATCAATGGCAATATGAAAATCTACTGTTTTGGAAAGCGTTACCGCCACAGCGGATAGTGCCTTTGCATCTTCATAAGTAAATATTACAGGTGAAATATCATATTTTACGGCATCTTCCATCTCTTCAGG
>CAJOOT010000311.1 GCA_905236215.1 uncultured Eubacterium sp. | reverse complement strand
CGGAAATGCGGTTATATTGATTATAGCAGCCGCAGCTATCCTGATAGTAGCAATGGGCGCAATAAAACTTTCAAAGAAGCGCTAAAACCCACGGTTTCAACCGTGAGGATGATAGCCACCCCCTTTTGCTGTCGTAGAACAAATGAGAGTTGACATTAAGGGGCATTGATAATATAATGCAATCAGAATTATACGTGTGGGCAAAGCAGGGGAAACCCTGTGACGCAAAGCTAAAGGGCCTTAACTGGCAGCCAGTTGCAGCATACTTCGGATGGGCCTCACTGTTGCTTATCCGTTTTTATTTTTAAGGAGTTTTTCATGAATACATTTGGGATAAACAACCAATCTCAGACGGCAAAGCTCTACGAGAAGCTTGCAGCAGGAAAGAGAATAAATCGCGCCGCCGATGATCCTGCAGGTCTTGCAAAGGCTCAGAAGGAAGAGGCACAGATCAGGCAGCAGGAGGCTCTTGAAAGAAATTACGCCATGAGTCAGGCCAAGTCTCTTATTGCTGACAGCGCTTATTCGGGGATGGCTGATTATTCTGCAGACATTACTGCAAACGAAGTTATGGCAGCTAATGACCTCTATACGGATTCGGATCTTGCGGCTATTAACTTGGAGACAGAGAGCTATACAGAAGGGATTCGTGATCTTGAATCTGATACTCTCTACAACACCATGCAGGCTATTCCTACGGGTACGGTGGATGTTTCTTCGGCTGAAAGTCGCCAGAGCAGCATCAATACAGCTCGCAGCATCAATGGCGCATATTACAATATGCTGAGCCATTCAAGAACCTTAAGCTCTGTTATGTCGCTAAACACCACCGCATCAAAGAGCAGGACAGAAGATACGGAGATGGGAGAGACCGTAAGCAAGCTTAAGAAAGAAACGGCACTGGAGAGATACCGCGAGGAGCTTCAGAGAAAGCGCCAGGCAGACGAGGCCAGAAGAAGCGGAATGCTTTTCCAATAAAAAAGGCTGATAGGTAAAGCTGAATACCATTTATAATATATGACGCCGCAGTCGAGAGCGGCGTCATTTTATTGCAAAAAAAGCTTGGACTATAGCCTTCGTCCGATTGAAAAATCATTACGTTTATTGTATATTGAAGGTCATGGAAAATATTTACGGAAAATATAAAGAGTGTCTCCAAATGCTTATGGATGACGTAATCGGGCGTATCGAGGCGTATAATTCCCCCGGAGAAGAGAAGATATACGAGCATCTTTCAGCAAGGATAAAAAGCCATGACAGTATGGTTGACAAATGCAGAAAGAAGGGGCTTCCCGAAAACTGCCACAGTGCGTTAAAAGAGATCACGGATTCATGCGGAGTGCGCATTGTGTGTGATTTTATTGACGATATATACAAAAATGTCGAGAAGATCCGCGCATTTACAGGATGCCGGATTGTTACCGAGAAGGACTATATCAGTAATGCCAAGTCCAACGGATACAGAAGTTACCACATTATAGCTGAATTCATTGAACCCTGGGAGGATGCTGACGGGAACATGCCGGGCAAGTGGTATGTGGAAATACAGCTTCGAACCATAGCTATGGATACATGGGCTGCGTTGGAGCATGAGATGAAATATAAGACTGAGGTTAAGAATCAGCATCTTATAGAGAGCGAACTTAAGAGATGCGCTGACGAACTGGCTTCCTGTGACTTGTCTCTTCAGACGATCCGTAAGCTTATAAGAGAAGAATAGAGGTTTACATAAATGAAAGTACTTATAGCGGAAGATGAAAGCGGTATGCGCTATGCCATAGTTACGGCGCTGAAGCTCAACGGCTTTGAAGCAGATGAGGCGGTTGACGGACAGGAGGCTGTGGAAATGTCGGCTTCAGGTGCTTATGACTGCATGGTGTTTGATATTATGATGCCGCGTAAAAATGGTATAGAAGCCTTAAAAGAGATTAGAGAATCCGGAAACGTTACGCCGGTCATTATGCTCACTGCCAAGGCCGAGATAGAAGACAGGGTGGATGGTCTTGAAAGCGGCGCAGATGATTACCTTACCAAGCCGTTCTCTATGAAGGAACTGATAGCCAGGATACGTTCGCTGATGCGCAGGCAGGAGGGCGCTTATACCAGGCAAAGGCTTGCCATAGGCAACATTACACTGGATGTTGAACAGCAGGAACTATCATCTCACAATTCGATCCGACTTGCCAAAAAAGAGACCCGGCTTTTAGAGTATCTGATACTTAACGAGGGCAAGGAGCTTTCGACAGATGACATTTATTCGCATGTGTGGGCTGATGAGCCTGATATAGAAAAAGATGTGGTATGGGTATATATCTCATATTTAAGGGAAAAGCTGCATTCTGCCGGTGCTGATATCATCATCGCCGGAGAGAAGGACGGATCATTCATAATAGAGAAATCTGCGTAGAAATGACAGAGGACACAGATGGTTAGACGTCTCCAAAGAAAACTTGTATTGATCACATCGGGCGTTGTGTTTTGTATATTATTGAGCGTGGTGGGCTTAAGCGCCTTTATGAATTTCTTTTATGCAGCGCAGCGTGCAAGTTATGTGTTGGATTATATATGCAGGAATGGGGGAGTGCTCCCCTCCGACTTTGATGAAGAGGATGAAAATGAGTTCCACATCAATGATTTGACGGAGGAGAGTATGTTCCAAGTACGCTATTTCAGCGTGTTTATGGATGAGGACGGATCCGTGAAGTCCAGTAATCTCTCAAGCATTGCCACTGTGACAGAAGACGAGGCG
>CAJOOT010000310.1 GCA_905236215.1 uncultured Eubacterium sp. | reverse complement strand
TTTTCCTTGTAGGAATTCAGATCGATTTTCGTGAGTTTAAGTATGTCGGATTTGAATTTCTCGTAACCTTCCATAAACCTGCTCCCCCTCAAAAATGATGATATTACTCTTGCTCTTCCTCTGCCGGAGTCTCTTCTGCAACTTCCTGAGCCGTATCTTCAACTGAAGTTTCTTCAACTGCAGTTTCTTCAACTGCCGTCTCTTCGGCTTCTTCAGCTTCAAGAGCTGCTCCGACCTGCTCAATATCCACATCAGCAAACTCGGAATCATCTTCTTCAGACGACTTGTTTCTCTTCGGTGCTGTAAGAGCCTTCATGCTAAGTGAAATCTTGTGGTTTTCCTCGTTAAAATCAACAATCTTTGCCTCGATCTCCTGTCCTACGGAAAGTACATCCGAAGGCTTGTCAACATGCTCTCTGGAAATCTGAGAAACATGAAGGAGCGCATCCACTCCCGGTGCAAGAGAAACGAATGCTCCAAAATCCGTCATCCTGGCAACAGTACCCTTGATAACAGTACCCGGTGCAAACTTCTCGCGTGCGCCGTTCCACGGATTCTCCTCCGGGAACTTTCTGGAAAGTGCGATTTTGTTTTCTTTTATGTCTTTAACGAACACACGGATATGATCTCCGGTCTTTAAGAGCTTCTTGGGATTGTCCACTCTTCCCCAACTCATTTCAGAAATGTGGAGAAGTCCGTCTGCTCCGCCAAGATCTATGAATGCACCAAATGTAGTGACATTCTTTACCACGCCGTCTTCTATTATATCGCCCACCTGAAGAGACTCTAAAAGCTCAGCAAGCTTCTCCTGCTTCTCTTTTACGATAAGCGCGCGTCTGTCACCGATGATGCGGCGCTTGCGCTGATTGTATTCTGTAATAATGAAGGAGATTTCTTTTCCGTCATATTCGTGAAGGTCTTTAACGAAGTTGTCCGATACAAGGCTGGCCGGAATAAATACTCTGGTCTCATCAACCGTAACCGAAAGTCCGCCGTCAAGCACCTTTGTAACAGTAGCTGTAAGTACTTCCTGATCTTCGAAGGCTTTTTCGATGATGGCGCTGTTTCTCTCCTGAGCAAGACGCTTGTAAGAGAGCGCAACCTGACCCTCTCCATCGTTAACCTTTATAACCTTTGCTTCCAGCTTATCTCCAACCTTGACCTGCTCGGTAAGATCCGTGATGGCAGGATCGTTGGTATACTCGTTTCTGGTAATTATACCTTCTGACTTGTACTTGATGTCCAGGATGATCTCATCCTTTTTGACGTCCATGACTTCGCCTTCTACGACTTGTCCGTTTTTAAGGGATTTTAAGCCTCCCTCGGCTTCAAGCATCTGTTCAAAACTTTCCATCTCTGACATAAGTTTGAACCTCCTTAATAATATTCTTCGGGGTGGAAGCCCCCGCGGTGATGCCGACAGTCTCTATGCCGTCAACCCGCCGAAAAGCGAAATCCTCTAACGTCTGTATAAAATAGGTGTCCTCACACTGCTCACGGCTGATTTCATACAATTTACGTGTATTGGAACTGTTGCGTCCCCCGATCACGATCATCGCGTCCGACGCACTCGCGATGCGTCTGGTTTCTTCCTGACGCTCGTTTGTGGCATTGCAGATAGTATTCACAACATTAACAGTATACATTTTTTTCTTACAGACTTCAACTAAATATTGAAACTTTTTCGCATTAAATGTGGTCTGTGCAACAAGGCAAACAGGTCTTTCTTCCGGGTTATCATAATTTTCCAACATCTCCGGAGAATCCACCACTGATACATGACCGTTCCCACCCCATCCCACTATACCTGTAACCTCAGGATGAGCCGCGTCTCCGGCAACAATGATATCATAACCTTCCTTCACCTTTTCGGTGATGACCTTGTGGATTTTCTTCACAAAAGGACATGTCGCATCAACAAGCCTAAGTCCGTTTTTTTCTATAATTTCATATACGTCCGGACCCACTCCGTGTGTGCGTATAACCACAGTGCCCTCATGTGTATTCAAAAGCTCCTCTTTGGACTCAATCACCTTTACGCCCCTGCTTTCAAGATCAGATACAACAGTCTCATTGTGGATGATAGGACCGTACGTATATAACGGACTTGTGCCTTTTTTTACCTCTTCATACAGGATATCAACCGCACGCTGCACGCCAAAGCAAAAGCCGGCGCTTTTAGCTACTATTACGTTCATGGTACCTCACTTAAATGCATATTCGACGATGATACTATCTTTTGCTGTCAACTATCGACTTGAGTTTCTCTACCACTTCATCTATTGAAAGCTCTGATGTGTCAACATATACCGCATCTTCAGCCTGTTTAAGCGGTGCTATTTCACGGGTCATATCGCGCTTATCTCTTTCGGCAATATCCTGTTCAATTTCCGAAAGCGGCGTATCATCACCCTTTTCCTTAAGCTCA
>CAJOOT010000309.1 GCA_905236215.1 uncultured Eubacterium sp. | reverse complement strand
GGGGAGCAGGTTTATGGAAGGTTACGAGAAATTCAAATCCGACATACTTAAACTCACGAAAATCGATCTGAATTCCTACAAGGAAAAGCAGATGAAGCGCAGGATCGATACCTTGATCGGAAAGAACAAGGTTACCAAGTATGATGATTATGTTACTCTTATCAAGACAAATAAAGAAAAGTTTGAGGAATTCATAAATTTCCTTACGATTAACGTTTCGGAGTTTTACAGAAATCCGGATCAGTGGGAGCTGCTCGATAAGAATATATTTCCGGAGCTTATTCAGAAGTTCGGAAAGCGCCTTAAGATTTGGAGTGCGGCTTGTTCTACCGGAGATGAGCCCTATTCGCTTGTTATGGCATTGTCCAAGCATGTGCCTTTAGACCAGATCAAGATTTATGCCACAGATCTTGACAAACAGGTTATGGCACAGGCTCAGGTGGGTCTGTATTCCGAAAAGAGTATCGCCGGTGTACCGGATGAATTCAAAAAGAAATACTTTACTCAGGTGGGAAAGAGTTATCAGATTTCTGATGAGATAAAAAAACATGTTGAATTCAAGCAGCAAAACCTGCTTCTGGACAGATATCAGACGGGTTACCATCTTATAGTCTGCAGGAATGTGTTGATTTATTTCACAGATGAAGCCAAAGATGAAGTATTTGCGAAGTTTCATACTGCGTTGGCACCGGGAGGAGTGCTTTTCATTGGAAGCACCGAACAGATTGTCAACTATAAGACAATAGGTTACGATAAGAAATCTTCGTTTTTCTTTGGAAAACCACAATAAGATGAATTAAGACGTCGGCATCTGCCGGCGTCTTTTTTGACAACTAAAACGGATATTCAGAGAGCCTGATTTACTAATATATCAGCCCATGAGGCAATGACAGCCGGAACATCTGTTTCGCTGTTAAAAAGGATGTATTCCTGCCGGTTTTGATATGTTTTGCGGAAGAGAAGATCATCCTTATCATGTGAGAGTGAGGCGTATGTTTCCGATACGGGAATAAAAACGGATGTGTTTTTGGTGTATGCGGTCTTTCGGGATGCTTTACGACACTTTGATCTGTCGGCAAACCGGGCCATGTCCGCATGATATGCAACATCGTCCTCAGGGAAATAATAGTAATTCTCCGGATCATCAAAGAAATGTTTTAGAGTGCCTTCATAAAGAAAAAGCTTTAATATGGCCCGATCATTTCTGGCATAAAAAAATACGGGAAGGTTGAGCTTTGCAATGGTCTTTTCGGGTATAGCGGAAAGGGAAAGAGTGGCCATTACGGCTTTTTCCGAATCATCATAGCGATCAACCGTCTGATCTATGGATATAATGTTGTATTTTTCTGAATTCTGTAATAATATGCTCATGAAAAAGTTATAGACTATAGGGCGAAATATGTCAAATTATCATATGTGAGTTTCTACTTTTTTATTAATGGGTATGTTAAATAATAAACAAAAGTGTTAAAATAGAGTGAATGCTTAAAGCAAATCTAAATTATGAGAAGGGGGATACACAATGGGTTTAAGGACTTTTATCGGTGGTGTTCATCCTTTTGACGGGAAAGAACTGTCAAAAGACAAAGAGATCACTCCGGTACAGCCTAAGAGCGAAATGGTATATCCACTCTCCCAGCATATTGGCGCACCGGCAAAGCCGGTTGTGGCAGTCGGTGATACGGTGTTGAAAGGACAAGTCATTGCGGAAGCAGGTGGCTTTGTTTCTGCGCCTGTACATTCGTCTGTGTCGGGAAAGGTCAAAAAGATCGAGCCGCGTCGTGTGGCTGCGGGAGGAATTGTCAACTCTATCGTTATAGAAAACGATGGAAATTACGATGAAGTCGAGTATAAAGCAGTAGAAGATTATACTACGCTTTCGCCCGATGAAATCAAAAAACGTATTCAGGATGCAGGAGTAGTAGGATTGGGAGGCGCAGGCTTTCCGACGCACGTTAAGCTTGCTCCTGCTTCTCCGGATAAGATTGACTACATCATTGCAAACTGTGCGGAGTGTGAGCCGTATCTTACCAGTGATTATCGTATGATGCTGGATATGAGCGATAAGCTTATAAACGGCATGAAGATCATTCTTTCATTGTTTCCCGGGGCTCAGGGTGTTTTTGGCATTGAGGATAACACAAAAGATTGTATAAGGAAGCTTTCCGATCTTACAGCATCTGAACCTAATATCTATGTTCAGCCTTTAAAGACCAAGTATCCGCAGGGGGCTGAGAGAAACATGATTTATGCGGTTACGCGAAGAAAGATCAATTCATCCATGCTTCCGGCAGATGCCGGTTGCATAGTAGACAATGTGGCTACCATCTGCGCTGTATATGATGCAGTGGTGGAAGGAAAGCCCATCATGAGCCGTGTTGTCACCATCACGGGTGATGCGGTCAGTGATCCGCGCAATTTTCTGGTACCTACAGGTACCAGCTTTAAGGACATTGTAGAAGCGGCAGGAGGATTCAAGACAGAGCCTGAAAAGATTATTTATGGAGGTCCTATGATGGGATTCTCAAACTTTAGCCTTGATATTCCTGTTGGAAAAACAAATTCCGCACTTCTTGCTCTTTCCAAAGATGAGGCTGATGCCATAGAGCCCAGTGCATGTATCGGCTGCGGCAGGTGCGTGGATGCCTGTCCTGAGAGGATTGTGCCCAGTCGTCTGGCTGATTTCTCGG
>CAJOOT010000308.1 GCA_905236215.1 uncultured Eubacterium sp. | reverse complement strand
TGGGCTGTGGATTGGGCGTTTGTCTTTCTTGTGTGTGTCAGTCAAAGGAAGTGAGCCCGGGCACAGGTGTCCGAAATATGCGTGTTTGCAAGGAGGGACCTGTATTTGAGGCAGGGGAGGTGATCTTACCGTGAATACATCAATCAGCATAGGCGGAGTCACCTGGAAAAACCCCGTCACTACAGCATCCGGCACATTTGGCTCCGGAAAGGAATTTGCGGATTTTTTTGATCTGGGTACTTTGGGAGCCGTTACTACAAAGGGAGTATCAAGGGATCCCTGGCCCGGAAATCCCACTCCGCGTATAGCAGAGACATCATCTGGAGTGCTCAATTCCATTGGCCTTCAGAATGGCGGCGTTGACAGATTTATTGAAAAGGATCTTTCGTTCCTTAAGACGGTAGATACCAATGTCATCGTGAATGTTTGCGGTCACACCAAGGATGAGTATATTGATGTAGTCGAGAGACTTTCCCACGAGGATGCTGTTGACATGCTGGAGATCAATGTATCGTGCCCTAACGTAAAAGAAGGCGGAATGGCATTTGGCATGTCTGTACGTGGCATAGAAGATATCACAAAAGCTGTGAAGGCGGTTTCAAAAAAACCGGTGATTATCAAGCTTACACCCAATGCTGCCGATATTGTTGAACTTGCAAAAGCGGCAGAGGCCGGTGGTGCTGATGCTGTCTCCATGATAAACACATTCCTGGCTACAAAAATCGACATCAGGAAAAGGAAGTTCTTCCTGGCCAACAAGACCGGCGGTCTTTCGGGTCCTGCTATACATCCTATTGCGTTAAGGATGGTATATGATACCGCAAGGGTGGTAAACATTCCTATCATAGCCATGGGCGGCATTATGAGTGGAGAAGAGGCCATAGAATTTATGCTTGCCGGAGCTACGGCTGTGGCTGTAGGCGTGGCTAATTTCCGTTATCCCAAAGTTACACAGCAGATTATCAGGGAGATATCGGAGTATATGGAGGAACAGGGCTTCGAAGATGTTTCGGAGATTACTAATGGACTAATAGAAGAATAGGCAGGTAAACAGCTTTGGCAATACAAAAATACAAACAAGATTTTATTAAATTCATGGTGGAATGCGGAGTACTGACTTTTGGGGATTTTGTGACCAAAAGCGGTAGAAATACGCCGTTCTTTATCAACACGGGAAATTATCAGAACGGAGCAGAGCTTCGGGCTTTAGGCTCATATTATGCAAAAGCCATTAACGAAGCATATGGAACGGATTTTGATATTCTTTTTGGGCCGGCATACAAAGGCATTCCTTTGGCTGTGGCAACGGTCATGGCGCTTAATGAAGAATACGGCGCAAATGTTCGATATGCATCCAATCGCAAAGAGATCAAGGATCACGGCGACAAGGGTATTATGCTTGGGAGTTCTATACAAAAAAAGGACAAGGTAGTCATAATTGAGGATGTTACTACGGCCGGTACTTCCATAAGAGAGACCTTGCCGATTATAACCAAAAGCGGTGATGTGGATGTATTGGGACTTAGCGTATCCGTTGACAGAGCAGAGAAAGGTCAGGGAGAAAAGTCCGCACTAAAAGAGATTGAAGATACTTACGGATTTAAGACATCTTCCATTGTTTCTATGGGAGAGGTGAGAGAATATCTTGAGGAATCCCTTGTGCAGGGGACTCCCATTGTTGGAGAAGATATATTAAAGGATATTGACGCATACTACGAAAAGTATGGCGCGGTCTGATGGATTGGAGAACAGACTTTGGCAGAAAGAAGACGTCGCAGAACCAAAGCATACAAATTTACCGAATATACGCATTCCTTTCATGGCATCGCGGCTCTTATAGGGGGCTGCATATCCATAGTAATGCTTATTGTGGCTTTTAATCTTTCTTTGGCGGCACGGGGAGAAGCTCCCATATATGTGGGAGTGATCGGAGCATTTGCCATTATAGTAAGTGCATTAAGTCTCATTGTTGCTGTGATAGGACTGAAGACAGAAAATACTTATACTTTTTTTTCGAAGGTGGCCATTGTAGTCGGTATTATATCGTTGGTACTGTGGGCTTTTGTTGTAACTATCGGGTTAAGAGCATGATTGTTGCCTTAAATTACGGTACACATCAAGGAACACCGGAAAATGGATGAATTGCTTAAAGAACGTTATTGTCTTGCGAGAGAGAGGATAACTCAGATCAAAACTAAAAACAGCATCAGTGAGCCGTTTGATGTATATTTTGCACAGACGGCGGAGCTAATATCATACCTGTTTGAGTTGGCGGATGATATAGAAAGCGGAAAATATCAAAAGCTTTCTTTTGAAGAGAGAAAGAAAATCCACGAAAAGCTATATTCAGAAATTCTGGTGGGAAATGAGGGCTATGATATAAGCTATGCAAATCCGGATTATTGTGTCCGTAAACTTGGAGAAGAATACGGTACTTTTTTGTCATTCCTGTATTTTGAGATAAGGGGTATGATTGCCTATATTTTTAGGGGCGAAAAAGAAGATTTTACCGTTTTCTGCGAGCTTTTTAACGAAGTTGCATCACTTTTTGAAAGGGGCGAAGAGGATTTTGCAAAAAGCGTGGTACATGATTTTTACCACGACATGTGTGATTATTTCTGTGAGAAGAATGTATGTCTTCTAACTGATACTACAGATTCTTTCTTTAGGAATATTATTGAGAGGGCATTACCTGATCATTCTGAAGTACTCTTCGAATATGGTGAATATATAGGAGAAAATGAACTTAAACTGTTCAGCTTCATAAATTCTCTTCCCGAAGATGATATAAGACTCATATCCGGTGCATTTACGGAGGGCTACAGAAAAGGCTTTGAACTGGCTGATATAGATCTTACAAATAAAGGATCGGTTACAGTGGACTGCTTCATAGGCTTTGAACGTATCATGAGGCAGATTATAAAAGATTTTGCTGATATGGGACTTTCGGTCATTATAAGAGGAGTTCCGGGTACGAAATTCCTTCGCCGCAGCATGAACCGTTTGGGATATACTTCTGTTAGTCCTAATGAGCAATATGAATACGACCACAAAGATGACGACGAGTTTTTCTTTGATAAGGCCTTCGCCAAAAGGCGGCTTGAGGCTATGCGAGAAGCTTTCAGGAGACATGAGGAAGCAGCTTTGCTTTATGCCGGACCGGCGGTATTTGAGGTGTTCGGACAGAAGCCGTTTTCGCCGGTAGACAAGGAATATGCATCCAAACTTTCTGTTGAGCAAAAAAGGTTAAAAGTTGATTATACGAATGAACTTGGGCAGCTCACAGCCGAATTTATCGACCCGGAGAAAAGAAGTTTTACTATCATTTCGTTTCCGGTTCCGGAAATCGGGGATCAATTTGAAGAAATATTTAAACGTACCGTTACAATCAATACTCTTGATTACGAGAAGTACAGCAGCATACAGCAGAAACTTATAGATGCGCTCGACGAGGGCACGCATGTGCTTGTAAAAGGGAAGGGAGATAACCGCACGGATATTACCGTCAGTTTGTGGACTCTCAAGGATCCTGCCCGGGAGACCATATTTGAGAACTGCGTTGCCGATGTCAATATTCCTGTTGGTGAAGTGTTTACTTCTCCGGTACTTAAGGGGACTACAGGAACCATTCACGTGTCCGGGGTGTATCTGAACGGTCTGTACTATAAAGAACTTTTTGTGGAAATTAAGGACGGAATGACCGTAGACTTTGGCTGTGAGAATTTTGATACTCCCGAAGAAGGACGAAAATACATTCGCGAGAATGTCCTTTATGAACACGAGAGTCTTCCCGTGGGAGAGTTTGCGATAGGAACCAATACTGAGGCTTATATGATGGCAAAGGAGCTTAATATAGCTGACAGGCTTCCTATCCTTATTGCGGAAAAGACCGGGCCGCATTTTGCACTGGGTGATACCTGCTACAGCCGACAGGAAGATATGGTTACAAAAAATCCTGACGGAAAAGCAATAGTGGCAAGGGAAAATGAAGTTTCCGCGCAGAGAAAAACCGACATAAAAAAAGCATACTTCAACTGTCATACTGATATTACATTACCATTTAACGAATTGGAGTATATTACAGTTGTTCACCCGGACGGGACAAAAACAGATCTGATAAGAGATGGATATTTCGTATTGCCGGGTACTGAAGCACTTAACATACCGTTAAACAGAAAGGAACAGAAAAATGCCTAAAGTATCTATTATCATGGGATCCGATTCGGATCTTGAAACCATGGGAAAATCTGCAGCTATTCTCGAAGAATTCGGAATAGAATATGAGATGAGGATCATTTCCGCTCACAGAGAACCGGATATTTTCTTTGAATATGTGAAAGGACTTAAGGATCGCGGATTTAAGGTTATCATAGCAGGAGCAGGTATGGCGGCTCATCTGCCGGGAATGTGTGCAGCTTTGTTCCCTCTTCCGGTTATAGGAGTGCCGATGCACACAAAATCTTTGGGAGGACGCGATTCACTGTATTCTATTGTGCAGATGCCTTCGGGTGTGCCGGTAGCTACCGTTGCCATAGACGGTGCCAAGAATGCAGGCATCCTGGCGGTCAAGATACTTGCTGTATCGGATGAGATTCTTGAAGAGAAACTTGTTAAATACATCGAAAATATGGAAAAAGAAGTGGCAGCCAAGGATGAACGTCTCAGGGAAAAAGAATATAAGGATTATAAATAATATCGCTATTAGCGCATCATATGAAAGGTACAGGACTGTTATATGGATTACAAAAGCTCAGGTGTAGACATCGAAGCCGGATACAAGGCCGTAGAACTCATGAAGAAACACGTGGCAAAGACCACCCGCCCCGAGGTCATGGGAGGTTTGGGAGGTTTTTCCGGAGCCTTCAATGCAAAGGCCTTAAAAGGTATGGAAAATCCCGTGCTTCTCTCCGGAACAGACGGAGTGGGCACGAAATTAAAGCTTGCCTTTATTTTGGACAAGCACGATACTGTAGGTATTGATTGTGTGGCAATGTGTGTTAATGATATTGCCTGCGCCGGGGCCGAGCCCTTGTTTTTCCTTGATTATATTGCGTGCGGAAAAAACGATCCCGAGAAGATTGCTCAGATAGTAAGCGGCGTGGCCGAAGGGTGTGTACAGTCTGGTGCTGCTCTTATCGGCGGAGAGACTGCCGAGATGCCCGGTTTTTATCCGGTGGATGAATATGATCTGGCCGGGTTTTCTGTCGGAGCCTGTGACGAAAAAGACTGCATTACAGGTCAGAATATTACATCCGGGAACGTTTTGATAGGCATAGCTTCATCAGGCGTGCATAGCAATGGCTTCTCGCTTGTGCGCAAGGTTTTCTCCATGGATAAGGCATCATTGTCCAAATCCTATGCAGAACTTGGCAGGCCTTTGGGGGAAGCCCTCCTTGAGCCCACCAAAATCTACGTCAAGGCTCTTAAGAGCGTTAAGGAATCCGGGGTGAAGATACTTGGATGTTCACATATTACCGGTGGTGGATTCTACGAAAATATTCCCAGGATGCTTCCCGATGGAAAGCGTGCTTTTGTTGAAAAGGATAAGCTTACCATCCATCCTGTTTTCCCGATCATTCAAAAAGAGGGAAATATCGAAGAAGAAATGATGTTCAACACCTACAACATGGGTACAGGTATGATGCTCTGTGTGGATGAAGAAGATGCCGATACCGCTGTCAAGGCACTTAAGAATGCAGGAGAGAATGCGTCTGTTGTGGGATGTATTAAAGACGGAGATAAAGGAGTAACATTATGTTGAACGTAGCCGTGCTCGTCTCAGGAGGAGGCACAAACCTTCAGGCTATTTTGGATGCCATTCGCGATGAAAGGATTACCGAAGCCCGTGTGTGTACGGTTATCAGTAGCTCACGGAATGCATATGCTCTTACCAGAGCGGATAAGGCAAATGTTCCGTCTCAAGTGGTTTCTCCGGGAGATTTTTCCGACAGGGCTGATTTTGAAAAAGCATTGCTTGATGCTATTAGGGCTTCGAATGCAGATCTTGTAGTTCTTGCGGGATTTCTCGTTGTATTGCCCGGGATCATTGTCAGAGAGTATGAGAACAGGATTATTAATGTTCATCCGTCACTTATTCCATCCTTCTGTGGAAAGGGTTTTTATGGACTTAAGGTTCATGAGGCAGTTCTCGAAAGAGGTGTAAAGGTGACGGGAGCCACGGTTCATTTTGTGGATGAGGGTACGGATACCGGTCCCATCATACTTCAAAAAGCTGTCAACGTGGAAGGCTCGGACACTCCCAGCGAGCTTCAGCAGAGAGTTATGGAGGAAGCCGAGTGGAAGCTTTTGCCGAAAGCCATTGATCTTATCGCACATGGTAATATTGTAATAGAGGACGGGCGCGTCAGAATCACTGATGATGCTTCCGAAGCAGAAGAAGACGATGAATAGTACATTTCATTACGGAGGAAAAACATGAATATTCTTGTAGTAGGTTCCGGCGGAAGAGAACACGCCATAGTTACGGCCATATCCAAGAGCGCAAAAGCGGATAAG
>CAJOOT010000307.1 GCA_905236215.1 uncultured Eubacterium sp. | reverse complement strand
TGGCATTGCCACGTCGTCGCTCCTTCGTCATTTTTCGATCATCCAGGTGTTGGCTATAGTTGCCATGTTTGCCTGTGCTTTAAGATCTCTTTCAAGGAGCAAGTATCTGGCATATATTGGCCCGCTCGCATTTGTTTGTACCGGAATATGGAAGTTTGCTTCCGTTTCCAGATATCTGGCATCTCTTCCGCAGGAGTTTGGCACTGTATTTTTGATCCCTGCGTTATATTTCTTTATTGAATTTCTGCGACATAGGAGAGGTGAACTAAAGGAAAAAAATAATGCTAAATTAAAGCTTAAGGAATCTAAATCAACTCGTTTTCTTCTGCTTTTTGCGATGGCAGCTTCTCTTACGGTAAGCGCCCATTTCTTTACGGCCATATTCGCATATGTAGGTGTGTTCGCTGCCTGTGTGGGAGCCTTTTGGTTTGTTTTAAGACCCCGTGTTTTTTTCAGGGTATTATTGGGATTTTTTCTCTCGCTTTTTTTTGCCGCATATCCTATGGTGATAAGCGTTATGGCCGGGACACCGCTTCAGGGCTCTTTATACTGGGCTCTTGAGTGTATGGGTATTGACTTAAACGGCGGTGACGACGAAGAGGAATATACATATAGCGAAGAATCCGGAGATGCTTCGGCAGATGCCACATCTGTTACAACAGAAGAATCCGGTGATGCATCCGGTGATGCTCTTATGTCATCTTCATCATCGGAAGGGACTTTAAAAGAGCGCTTTGCAAGAGATGCCTTTGCCGGAGACATATCGGATTTCAATGAAGAAGTGGCCAGTCGTATTGAGACTATAAGCTTCATAATTGATGAACTGTATAACAATGACGAAATTCCCGATTCGCAGAAGGCGGATCTTGCAAATACATTAAATTCAATGGCCAGGATACAGGCTGAATATGAAGAATCCACCGGTATGGCCACCTATGCGATGCAGGATTATTACAAACTGGTATATGGTTACGATTATGCAAATGATTACGGAATACTTGAAGAAGCTCCTAAACTGTCTTTGTATGGAATTAAAGAGGCTGCCTGGGATGCGGAGCAGACAGTAATCACTGAAAGCACTGATTCCGGAGACGAAACCGGTATTGCAAACAATACCGGGGAAGTGTCCTTGGTTGATAAGATAAAGGAATTCCCCTATGTATTTGTAAATGAGTTTCCCGCAGCTGCTGATGAGAGTCTCAGGTATTGGGTATTTGATGCAGACGATGGCAGCTTCATGAGTAATATTTATGATTTCAGGATAGTACTTGCACTGTTGGGATTTTCTTTGGCGGTTGGAATCATAATGCTGTTTATAGACAGGGAATATGGAGTGACCGGCATAATGTTTACTCTCGCAGTGGTTATCATGCTGATGATGATATCCGGAAGGCAGTTCGGTTGGCCTGTCATAGTTGAGGAGTTCAGATCGTGTGAATATCTTGCCTTCTATATCATGGCTTTTGTTGGCTTTGCGGCAGATCAGGCACTTACTCTCATTTTGTGGTGGGTGTCCGATAAGATATATATTCATATACCTGCGCTGGCATCTTTTGTTGCCGTGGTGTATTTTGCATATAATCAGGGATTTTATGTCCGAACGCTTACGGTAACAGGACAGGAATCCAATGAAGCGATTATATGCATGGAAAGTATAAGGAATACGGAAGAGGATATGAAGTGGACCATTGTATCTGCAAACGATGAGGCTCGCATGATGGAGGATTACGGTTTTCATACTGAGAGCATTGAGCTTCTTTCCTGTATGGAGGACTGGGATTATGATTCATATTATTATATACCCACTAAGAGTGTATTTGTGTTTGTGGAGAAGTATCCAATCGCATACAACTCTGACAACTATGAGGATAAGGGGCTGCCAATCTCTGAAGAGTATGCAGAAGAAGAACTTCCCGAATATGTTAAGTCAGGACTTAGCTTTTATACCGGTCATAACAGGCATGTGGTGATGTCCAGATTGTATTACTGGATGCAGAGCCTCATTGAGTTATATCCGAACAATATTTCCGTATATTTTGAAGATGACGCATTTGTATGCTACAGGATCAGCCAGGATACAAACAGTCTGATCAATCTGGCTATAGATTACGGATACAACGAGTAAGGAACAAAAATGAAGATATCTCGCAGAAACTACATAAGCATTACGGTAATCATGCTGGTGGTCTTTTTTATGACCATGTTTTCAGGTACGGCGAAAGCTGTATTGAGTAATTATACTCAAAATGAATATGCCGATTTGGACGGAGCAGACCTTGGAGTTGCAAGTTCTGATGCATATACGGTAAAAGAAATTGCATCCGGAGACTCATCATCGGACTATGTCATCTATGCCGGAAGTGATGAGGGCACTTCGGATATGCTTAAGGAATGGTGCCGGTATACCCGCAAGGATTTGATGCAGGTATCTGATCTTAACAGCATTGGTAAACTGAACTCTTTACCTGAATTTGTTTTGGCAGACGGCAGTCTTATACAGGATAATGAAGATGTTACCGTGTTCGCGAACCTTTGTAATACAGGTGTCAACATCATTCTTTCCGAAGTTCCTTCGGATGGGATAGTTGAGTCCAGTAAGGAACTTTGCGGATTGATCGGAGTATCTTTTATCCGCGCCAAAGATATTAATATGACAGGTATCTGGCTTTATGACGATTTCCTTCTGGGCGGAGAGACTATGTATTTTGTGGAGGATGAGGATGATCCGGACAAAATCGCTCAACAGGATCTTGATCTTAATATCAATTGGTATGCTCTTACATCTGAAACTACCCGGTTTATGAGAGGAGAAGTGGAAGATGAGCTTTTCGATGAAGTGACAAAAGACGAAGAGGATAAAAACTATGATGAGGAAGAAGATGGGTTAAAGGGCAGTGAAGCTTATAAGAATGAATATATGCCTCCCGTAATCTGGAGCAAGATAAACGACAACAATACTGTATTTGTAGTCAACGGAGACTATATGAAGAATGATATCGGATTGGGTATGATAAGTGCCATGGAATATCAGCTTAGCGATTATCAGCTGTACAGTGTGGTAAATGCCCAGAATTTTTCTGTGGTAAATTTCCCATCTCTGACAGAGGAAAATACCGAGCAGATGAATAAGATTTATTCAAGAAATTCCCTTGTGGTGGAGCGTGACCTCATTTGGCCCGGAATTACGGCAATAGCCCTGAATAACAGTCTCTTTCCGGGATGTTTTTTAACAGCCAAAATCGGCAATGATGTAGGGAACAGCCTGGATACGGAGTTTATGGATTATTTTTTCAGATCCCTAAGAGAAAGTGACGGGGAAGCCGGTATCAACGCCGATGCCGATGACGGCACAGATGTTGCAGAAGAACTTTCCTATGAGCGTTCCGTTCTTGAGGAGTATTACCCGGATTACAGGATAAACAGCGCATACATAGGTGATACAGACGATGTCGAAGCCATGTCATATATTGACAAAGCAGGATTTGAAGATATATCGGTGCTTTTGGGAGATTACGATTCACAAAAGGGATATCTTGGTTTTTCCGAAAATGATACGGTAAGAATTTCCACTGTCAATGAAGGTGTATCTCATACATTCAGCCAGGACCTTTTGGAGAGGAGTTTAGAGACGTTTATGGGATATTCTCAGATAACGGCGGATCTTTCGTGCCTTTTATATCCGGAGGACGAGGATGATGAGTGGCAGAATTATTATGATAAGCTCTCCAGCTATACCAATACATACTGGCAGGACTTCAATGCTTTTACGGAGGTATCGGTCTCCGAGCTTGCCAAAAGGACAAGGAGTTATCTTACCACCTCCTATAAGGTGACTGATGACGGAAAATACACCGTAAACCTGAAGATAGATTCAAAGTCGGAAGAAAACTATTTTGTGTTCAGAACTCATTCAGGAGATGTTATCTCTACTGTCGAGGGAGGAACATTTGAGCAGATAGAGGACAATGCGTGGCTTATTACCACCTTAAGCGATGAGGTTAACATAACGTATAGAAGCAGAAATAACGATTCGCCTTTCAATTGATAGGAGATTTCTTTAAATCATGAAGATATGTTTTGTGGCCGAAGGCTGCTACCCTTATGTGGTGGGCGGTGTTTCGAGCTGGATCCACAATATGATAAAGTCCTTCCCGGAGCATGAGTTCATTATTATGGCCATTGTTTCAGACAGGTCACAGAGAGGGAAGTTCGTATATGAACTTCCGGAGAACGTGCTTGAAGTAAGGGAGCTGTATCTTTCTGACAGTGACTGGTCTGAGGCAGCCAAGGATGATAATAGCGGAAAGAGAGTCAACAGACGCATTAAAAAGCGTTTGTCCAAAAGCGAGTATTATTCCTTAAGGAGTCTTATTATAAATGAGGATCCCGAGTGGGATCAACTGTTTAAGCTTTTCGAAAAAAAGACGTTGTCAGTAGATAAGCTGCTTATGGGAAGAGATTTTTTGTACGCCGTTAAAGAGGCATACGGAAAATATCACTCAGATATGGTGTTCTCGGATTATCTGTGGACCATGAGATCCATATATCTGCCGCTGTTTTTGATGCTAAAGAGCAATGTTCCTCAGGCGGATATATATCACTGTGTTGCTACGGGTTATGCAGGAGTGTTGGGTGCCAAAGCCCGCAGCTTATACAAATGCGGACTCATTATCTCCGAACACGGAATATATACACGAGAGAGAGAAGAAGAGCTGGTCAAGGCAAAATGGGTACAGGGTATATACAAGAACATATGGATAGACCAGTTTAAGAAAATGTCCTATTTGGCATATCAGAAGGCCGATATTATAACAAGTTTATATAAATATGCAAGAGAACTTCAGATAGAACTGGGAGCTCCTGTGTCCAAGCTCAAGATCACTCAGAACGGCATTAATACAGAGAGATTTTCGAATATAGCGGGAAAACTCGAGGAAGATAAGGAATATACAAATATTGGTGCTGTGCTTCGAGTGGCTCCCATCAAGGATGTTAAGACTCTTATAAGGGCGTTCTATTATGCAAAGAAGCACGAGCCGTCTCTCAGACTTTTTGTTATGGGCTCATATGAGGAAGAGCCTGAATATGCACAGGAATGTTTCGACATGGTAGATTCTCTGGAAATACAGGATGTGATATTTACCGGACAGATAGATGTAAGGGATTATCTCGGACGTATGGACTGCACCATATTGACATCAATATCGGAAGGACAGCCTCTTACCATACTGGAAGGGTATGCAGCTCATAAGCCGTGCATAGCTACTGATGTGGGCAACTGCAGAGGATTGATATACGGAGAAGGAGATGACTTTGGAGAGGCTGGAATATTAACACACATCATGAATATTGATGAGATATCGGAAGCTATGGTATTTATGGCTCAGAATCCCATACAAAGACAGAAGATGGGTGAAGCCGGTTATAAAAGGGTGATGGAAAAATATACAAATAAGATGATGGTGGATACATACAGGAATATTTATGAGGGCTTTGAAAAAGAAGAGCAGGGCTCAAAGGAGGTGTCGGAACAGTGGCTGGTATAGGCGTTAAGCTTAATAAGATTTACGAGAAGAAATCACTTTTTGTCAATCTGTCGGGTATGGCCTATTCGGTGGTAGTGACCGTAGCACCTATGGTGGTAGTAGCACTTACACTTTTTTTGGTGGAATATCTGCTGGGATTTGACAAGCTTGATTTTATGCATAGGGAGCTGTTTTCAACGACGGTGTTGTATATATTTATATTTTCGCTGATCACTACATCACCTCTTAATGCATTATTATCAAGATATATGTCGGACATTATTTATGAGGAGACACTTGAAGAGGTAATGCCGTGCTATTACACGGGGCTTGTCATGAATGTTATCATAAGCATGATACCGGCGGTTCCTTTTATGCTTCATGAATATTTCGTGGGAGGTATAGAGCCTGTATTTATCTTTATCGGATTTATAGGATATATGTCTCTGGTGTGGGCGTTCTACTCCATGATATATCTTTCGATATGCAAAGATTATGCCAAAATCACACTGTTCTACTTCATAGGGATGGTTTTTTTTGTAATACTTTCATATCTTTTCGTGGTATTCTGTAAAATGCCGCTTATTTACGGTATGCTCCTTGGTATGGATATAGGAATACTCATTATAGCTTCACTTGAATTTGCCCAGCTAAGATCGTACTTTCGTGAGAGCTCACACCGCTACACCAGAGTTCTTTCGTACTTTAAAACCTACTGGCCGCTTGTTGTTGCCAATGCATGCTACATCTTTGGGCTTTACGTGCATAACTTCGTATACTGGACCACTGATATGCGCATGGAAGTAGCAGATTCTCTGGTGTGTGCACAGCCCTATGATATGGCGTCTTTTCTGGCGCTTGTCACGAATCTGTCTGCTACGGTCATATTTATATCCGGAGTGGAGATGCATTTTAATGAGTATTACAGAAACTATACCGAATCTGTCATAGGTGGAAGATTGATAGATGTGGAATCCGGAAAGGACAGGATGTTCCAGCAATTGGCCAATCAACTTTCGAGTCTTGTGAGAGTTCAGTTTATAGTGACCGTTGTGATATTTTTGGCATTTTCCATTTTGCTTCCGTTTATAGGAATATCGGGACTTACAATGCAGATATATCCCTCACTTACCGCAGGATATTTTGTGATGTTCATAATGTATTCGGCCATCATATTTCTGTATTATTATAATGACAATATAGGCGCGATGTTCACAAGTATGTCATTTTTTGTTTGTACACTGATAGGCACTGTTATTTCAACATATTTTGATTATATATGGGCTGGTATGGGTCTTTTTGCCGGAGCACTTATAGGCTGGACCATAGCGTATTTCAGGCTAAGGTGGGTAGAGCGGCATATAGAAGATCACACGTTCTGCAGGGGCTCGATACTCAAAAAGGGAAGGGGAGGCCGCCCACTGGATGTTGTATACAGGAAGGATTCTGATGAGCCTGTAAGAAAAATCAATGATAATGATCTGAAGGAGGCATAGAGACATGGAGATAGGTCTTATAGGAATAAGGGGAACGCTTATACTTTCGGGAATAGCCATTATTTTTATCACTTTTATGTTGTTTACCTGCAGAAAACTCATAGTCAAGATAGCCATGTACTGGAATGTTATGGGAATCATGATGATTGTCTTTGGTGCAATTGATATATGGCAGACCTGGAAGAAGTTCTTTGACGGAGTGTTTTACTGGCCGTTTCTTCTGATATTCTACATGATGCTTGTAGGATTGATGATAATGAGTGTGCATATGTCTATGGATATTTTCAGGACACGTGAACTTGCCATGCATATATCTCTGATAAATCAGGAGAATGAGCGACTTATTCGTGATATCAGGCATTTCAGGGAAGTAGAGAAGTATGGTAAAGAAGTGGCCATGAAGTTAGAAGCCGAAAGAAAAGCCATCAGAAAGAGGATTTACGATGATACGGAAGAAGAAAGTATTGTTCGTGATTAACACCATCAGTAAAGCCGGCGCGGAGGTATCACTTCTGGCTATGTTGAAGGCGCTGGATCCTTCAAAATACGACATTGATCTCTTTGTCCTTGTAAACGAAGGCGAGCTGTTTTGTGAGGTTCCGGCCAATGTAAGGATATTGAACCGCGGCTACTGTGAAGAGTCGGTTCTTGATGAGAAGGGAAAGTCTTATCTTAAAAAGTATACGGCTTTGAGCGCTCTGTCCCGCTTCAGTGTTATTAAGAACCTTCCATATATGGTCAAAAACTTTAATATCATGCGGAAGCGTGGAAATATCAGGGCGGACAGACTACTTTGGAGGATGATATCTGATGGAGCACCCCGGGGTAAAAGAATCTACGATCTGGCGGTAGCTTACCTGGAGGGAGGTTCCACCTATTATGTGGCCGATCATGTTGAGGCTCTTCACAAGATTGCGTTTGTCCATGTGGATTATACCAGAGCAGGATATACCAGAGCTCTTGATCTTGATTCATATGATGCTTTTGAGAAGATATATACGGTATCGGAGGATGTCAGGAGAACATTTCTTACGGTCTATCCCGAATATGATTCAAAGACATTTGTAATGTCCAACATGATAGACCAGCAGGGCATCAGACAGAAAATAGAGGAAGGTACCGGCTTTACCGATGAGTTTGACGGGCTTAGGATACTTACCGTATCGAGACTTCATCCCCAAAAGGGTGTGGACATGGCTGTAAAAGCCGCTGAATATCTCAAAAGAGACGGACTTAAGTTCAGATGGTATGTATTGGGGGACGGTCAGGATAGGGATATCCTGAAAGAAGAAATACGGGCGAGTGATCTTGAAGATGTGTTTAGGATAGAGGGTGCAGCAGATAATCCTTATCCTTTCATGGCACAATGCGACATATATGTACAGCCCAGCCGTTTTGAAGGAAAGAGTGTGGCAATAGAGGAGGCTCTCACAGCAGGAGCGTTTGTCATAGCTACAGATGTAAGCGGTAGCAAAGAGCAGATAAATGACGGAGAAACCGGGGTTTTATGTCAACCTTCTCCCGAAGGAATTTACAAGGCGGTTTCCCGGGCGGCAGAAGATGAAGAATTAAGAAAAAAATGTTCAAAGGCTGCTTCAGAGATTATTTACGACAACTCGAAGCAGATAAATGTTCTGACTGATATATTGAAGGATTAGAATGATGCAGAATATAAAAAACGATGAAAAAATAAAAAAAGATACTCTTATTATAATTCCGGCTTACAATGAGTCACAGAATATCGAAGATGTACTGCACGGACTTGAAGAACCGGATATATCCTGTTTTGCGGATGTGCTTGTTATCAATGACGGCTCAACGGATAATACCAGCGAGATAGTCAAGATACATCGTCATGAATTAATAGATCATATATACAATTTGGGTTACGGTTCGGCATTGCAGATTGGTTACAAATTTGCAATGCGCAGAAACTACAAGTATGTGATTCAGATGGATGCTGACGGTCAGCACGCTGTTGAAAACGTAAAGAACATTTATGCGGCCTTAAAGGAACCTGATGAAAACGGGGATTGTCCAGATATTGTTTTGGGGTCACGCTATATGGAGGGAAGCAGCCCGTTCCCGACACCTTTTGTAAAAAAGATTGCGATAAAACTCTTCAGGGGACTTATTAAAGCGGCCACCGGCAGGAAAATCTGCGATCCCACCACAGGACTGCAGGGACTTGGACAAAAGGCCTTCCTGTATTACTCCAGATTCAACCATTTTGATGATCAGTATCCGGATGCCAATATGCTCATCCAGATGATGATATTAAAGTTCAAGGTAAAGGAAATACCTGCTATAATGTATGAAAGGGCTGAGGGAAAAAGTATGCACTCGGGGATTAAGCCTTTATGGTATATGATAAGGCTCTTTTATGAGATTCTTTCTGTTATCATGAGATATAAGGTGCTTAAGCTGGATGCGGAGATTGGAAAATATGATACTGTTTGGGAAGAAAAGAAAAATTCAGATACGGAAACATTTGAAATCTGAAGCCAGAGATGCTATCACCGATAATCCTGACAGAGGATTTTATCATGTTTATCCCTTCTATCTTTCGGAAGAAAAAGATAACGAAACCTTAGGAAGCGGCTTCTATCATGATGAGACACTGGCTCTTATAGAAATCTGTCTTTGCGACTATGCCGGTGGGGATCTTACGGATGAGGCATTAAGGTGTGCAGATAATATACTCAGGTTTTTTATAAACGAAGGTTTTGATATCATCTTAAGGGTAAGCTATGATCTGGATGGCCTTTGTGCGTCCAAGGAACCTTCCAATGTAAATCAGATTATGAGACATATGGATTCGTTGTGTACTGTGTTTAATGTACATGCGGCACATATTCCCGTATTTCAGGGTATTTTTATCGGAAACTGGGGAGAGATGCACGGATCCAGATATACTGCACCTTCATATATGGGAAGGCTTTACAGACACCTTCGGGATGCATTGTCCGATGATATAGTGATAGCCTTTAGAAGACCCACGTTTAAGAGACATTTTTCCGAAGAAAAAATAGCTCTTTTTAATGACGCAATCATGGCATCGGAGTCCGATATGGGAACCTACGCGGATGGCACTCGTGAGGCTGAGCTTTCTTATCAGGAGGAAGAGGTGTCAGGACTCTTTAACGGGGGAGAAGCCCTCTATCCCGGAAGCACTCTTACGTCGGAGTATATTGCCAAAACCTTGAGACGTATGCATATTTGCTATCTGAACAGTGCATATGATGCCCGGGTGCTGGATCTTTGGAAACGGATAGATGCGCCGGATATTAGCAAATGCATTCCCAAGCATCTGACGGACGGTATCGAACTTTCATACAGGCAGAGTCTTTTTGAATTTGTAAAAGCAATGTTGGGGTACAGGCTCATTGTTACCAATCTTGAAAAAAAGGCTGAGGAACTGGTGATACATATTGTAAATATGGGGTTTGGAGCCGTGTTTAGGGATACTACTCTTGTGCTTAATATCGGACGGTATAATGCGTCCTATGATGTGGCGTCAGACACGTTTCTTCCCGGTCAAAAGTCAACGTTCGCATTTCCGACGGAAAATATACCTGAAGGCACGTACAAATTGATTTTGTCACTTAAGAGAAAATCTGACGGAAGAAATATTTGTTTCGCGAATGAAGGAGCGTCCCATAATGGATTGGAAGTAGGCGTTATTAAGATAACATAGATATTTTAGACAAATAAAATGTATTTTAAGCAAATAAGATTGTTATTTGAAGAAGTAATATGGTAACATTTATAAAAAGCATTGGGGATTGGAGAGGTCATGTCTGAAAGTGATGAAAAAGTTTGTTCTACTATAGGAAAAGACATGGCCGACGGTGCAATTTTTTATGTGGCATCAGAAGAATATGTCACCAGAAAGAT
>CAJOOT010000306.1 GCA_905236215.1 uncultured Eubacterium sp. | reverse complement strand
CGGCAAAGGGGGCAGCCACAACAGAGCCGCTGAGTAAGACTCTGGTTCCGGCCAGAGGACCGTATTCGGGAATAAGGGAAGGGGCTTCTTCACGATTGAGGGTTTCCCAACGTTCGGGTTTTTTTTTCATGATAGTGTCTCCTTTACAAATACGATTATTTTCCGCTGTTTTTATATAGTACAAAGAAAGATGTCGAAAGTCAAAGAAAGTCGCAAAATATGAAAGTATTATTCTGTAGGATATTCATTAATTATACTCAGGAAAGCGCCGCAAAAGCTTTACGCGATTTGGGGTGTGATGTTGTTGAAAAACAATATTACACACCTTCCGATAATTATCATGACAGTCGATTGTTGCAAATGCTTGGTGATGATATTAAATCAGGATATGATGTCGTCATGACCATAAATTTCTGGCCTTTGGTGGCCAGAGCCTCACATGAGGCCGGAGTTCCTTATATTTCATGGAGCTACGACTGCCCCATGAATCTTAAGTCTGAAAAAGACATGGAATATGACACGAATCATATCTTCATTTTTGACAGGGCAGAGTGTGAAAAATATCAAAACATGGGGTTAAGAAGCGTTCATCATATGCCTTTGGCAACGGATACCGGACTTTGGGATAAAGCGACTGTGGCAGAGAATGCGCCACGATATGACGTTTCATTCCTGGGATCTTTATATGAGTCAACGTTTCCCCAAATCTATCTTCGACTTAATGAACATGAACAAGGCTGGTGGAATGGAGTCATCAAGTCACAGCTTTTAATTTACGGATACTATTTTGCGGATGAGCTTATTACTGAAGAAAGACTAAATGAGACCAATAAGTGCTTGGAAGATGCAGGCGTGGGAAGCATTTCTCGCAGGCAATTATCATATTCCCTTGGATCTTATCTGGCATATCAGGACAGGATCACCATTTTGGGGATTCTTTCAAAAAGGTTTAATATGGCGTTTGCCACGGGGAAGATGCCCGAGAATGTTCGTAAGCTTCTTCCTGAACTTACAGTATTGCCGGAACAGGATTATTCCACCAAAATGCCCTTGCTTTTTAAGTCAACAAAGGTTAACATAAATCCGAGCCTACGCCTTATCAGAACCGGGATACCTCAAAGGGCTCTGGATATTATGGGAGCAGGAGGCTTTCTTCTTTCAAACTATCAGCCCGAGCTGGCTGAGTTTTTTGAAAACGGTGAAGAAGCAGTAATGTACGACAGTGTACAGGATGCAGTGGAAAAATGCGATTATTATATCCGGCATGATGATGAGCGCAGGCGCATAGCACGAAACGGATACATAAAAGTAAAAAATGAATTTAACTATGAGAAACAACTGCGAAAAATGTTTGAATTAGCGGGATTGCATTTATGAAAGTATTGTTTTACAGGTATGGGAGTGTTTGCGAACCGGACATTATAGAAGCGTTTAAGGAATTGGGGGTGGTCGTTGTTGAGGAAACAACGGAAATCACAAAAAAGAACCTGATTCCTTCTGAAGTTGTGAGCCTGGTAAACCTGCGCCTCCAAAAAGAAAATGTTGACTTTATTTTTTCGGTAAACTTCTTTCCTGCCATTTCGGAGGTTTGTAGGATATATAGGATTCCTTATGTTTCGTGGACGGTAGATTGTCCTGTATTGGAGCTGTTTACTAAATCAGTCAAAAATGAATGTAACAGAATATTTTTGTTCGACAAACAGCAATACGAGGATATCAGACAGCTTAATCCAAATTGCGTCTATTACCTGCCGTTGGCTGCCAATGTCAGTCATAAAGAAAAAGTGATAAAACAGGCTTCCAAAAGTCTTAAATGCCGATTTAAGAGTAAGATTTCTTTTGTCGGTTCCCTGTATACGGAGAAGTCACCTTATGATATGCTTGATAAGAAAAAGGTTCCGAAGGAGATGATTGGATTCCTGGAGGGGCTGATGGCAGCCCAGGAATTGGTATATGGATATTATTTCACAGATGAGGTTCTGACGGATGAATTTTCAAAAAAATTTGCAGAGTATTGCCCGAATTTCAGACCTTCGTATTCCAACCTTCATGATGAAGATTTTTTGAAGGATAAAATTCTATTAAGCCAATTTTACCTCGGTAATGGTATTACTGCAAGAGAACGTTTGCATATAGCTAAAAGCCTTGAAAATGAACTTACGATTTATACAGCGTCAAATACTTCATCCTTAAAAGGGCTGGATAATCGAGGAACTGTTAAGACATTAGAAGAAATGCCCATAGTATTTTCAGAAAGTTCGGTTAATCTGAATATGACGAGCAGAGCCATACGTTCCGGTTTACCCTTCAGGATATTTGATGTGTTGTCCTGCGGTGGATTTTTACTTACGAATTATCAGCCTGAGCTTCAGGAGTTGTTTAACATAGGAGAAGAGTTGGTCTATTATGGAAGTATTGATGAGCTTAGGGAAAAGGCTCTTTATTATGCAGATGATGCGCGCAGCGCCCAAAGAAGGGAGATTGCGGAAAACGGTCTTAAAGCTATAAAGGAACGCCATACTTTTCCTATTCGCATTGAACAGATGTTGAGAGCTGTTTTTGTCTGATCTTAAAATGGAGAGATGAATATGTTAAAGCCATTCCTTATTATAAAAACTGATTTTGCCAAGGGGGGTATCCTGTCGTTTATGGCAGACCAATTGGCCGGGGGACTTCGTGAATGTGGTTATGAGGTAGAAGTTTTTGAATATGAGGGCAGTGCGTTCGGTGGTATTACCAAATATCTTGACAGAGATTTTACGGCCGTTATCGGTTTTCAGAGTAATCTCTTCAATATTTATCTTCAGAGCAGTGAGTCCTATCTCTTTGATATGATAGGAGGTATCAAATTTAACTTTTGGTTCGATCATCCGATGACGTTTTATGAAGATGCCAGAAGTTCACCTGAAGATTATTATATCCTTACGTTGGACGAGGAATACGTAAGATTTATCAAGCGATTTTTTAAAGGGGTAAAGAATGCTTATTTCATACCGCCTGCAGGCGTTGATCAGATTGGAGAAGAGTCTGGAACGCCTGAATTTACGACAAGAATGGATATTGGCAGGGATGATATGTTCCGGGCTGCCCCTGTACTGCCTGCCACATCTCGCCCATACAAGATTTCATATGTGGCTCGTTTTTGGGATTGGCGTCCTATATTAGAAGAAATCAAACTCCTTCCGCCTGCTCTTTGTGAATTGTCGGAGGCTTTTTACCATGGAATGCTGGATCATCCGCATCGTCCGGCATCAGAGG
>CAJOOT010000305.1 GCA_905236215.1 uncultured Eubacterium sp. | reverse complement strand
GAGCGATTAGAACATGAGCATAACACTATACAAGCACAATTTAGAAGCGTACCGCTCTGTCATGGATATGCTTGAAAAAGTCGGTAAAGCAGCTGTGATACATCCGACAGGTACAGGCAAGTCTTTTATAGGTTTTAAGCTTTGTGAAGAGCATCCGGACAAGAAGATCTGCTGGCTTTCTCCGTCCAGGTATATCTATGATACGCAGCTTGAAAACTTAGCTGAAAGCAGTGATGGCTATGAGCCGGATAATATTGAGTTTATCACGTATGCGAGACTTATGAATTATTCTGATGCGGAGATAGAGGAGATCAGACCGGATTATATCGTGCTTGATGAATTTCACCGCTGTGGTGCTCTTGCATGGGGTCAGGGAGTGGAGAAGCTTTTAAGCAGATATGAAGATGTTTCTCTGTTAGGGCTTTCGGCTACGGCAATCCGTTATCTTGACAATCAGCGGGATATGTCCGATGAGATTTTTGATGGTCATGTTGCCAGCACCATGACATTGGGCGAGGCTATCGTAAGGGGCATTTTAAATCCGCCGAAGTATGTGCAGTATGTATATTCTTATCTTGAAGATTTGGAGAGATATGAGTCAAAAATCAGCCGGATCAAGAACAAGAGGCGGAGAAAACAGGCAGAGGATTATCTTGATAAATTAAAGAGGGCACTGGATAAGGCTGAAGGGCTGGATGTTATATTCGATAAGCATATGCGGGACAGGTGTGGTAAGTATATCGTCTTCTGCTCCAATTATGAGGCTATGCAGGATGCTATGGGTAAGATTTCTGAGTGGTTTTGCCGGGTGGATAAGACACCAAAGGTATATTCCTTATATACGGAAGACCCTTCCACGAGTCTTTCATTTAAGCAATTTAAGGAAGATGACGACAATGAGCATTTGAGATTGCTGTATTGTATTGATGCGTTAAATGAGGGAGTACATGTGGAAGGTATTTCGGGCGTGATCCTGCTTCGCCCTACGGTGTCACCTATCATCTACAAGCAGCAGATCGGCAGGGCTTTGTCTGCTTCCAAGCATACCACGCCGGTCATATTTGATGTGGTGAATAATATCGAAAACCTCTACAGTATAGATGCCATCAAGGAAGAAATGGACGAGGCTGTCTATCTGTTCAGGAACGGAAGCGATGATGATATTGTGAATGACACCTTTGAAGTGGTGGATGAGCTCCACGACTGTATAGAGTTGTTTGATGCTTTGGAGAACAGCCTGACTGCGACATGGGATATCATGTATGCGGAGGCGAAAAAGTATTATCAGGAAAATGGAAATCTGATCCCGATCATGAGTTATGAAACAGATACCGGGTATGCACTGGGAAGGTGGTTAGCAACTCAGAGGGCAAACCGAAGGAAGAATGACCCGTCGCTTACGCCTGAGAGGATAAAGCGTCTGGATGAAATCGGCATGAGTTGGGAGTCGGCAGAAGAGCGGCTGTGGAATACGTTTTATGCGGCGGCATCTGATTATTATGGTAAGTATAAAAACCTTGACATCCCTGCAGAGTATGTACAGAGGATGGCTTAAAGCTTGGCAGGATTTACAGGGGATTCAGGAATAAATATGCTGAGGGCAAATTATCGGATGAGAAGAAGGTACTTCTCGAACAGATCGGCATGGAATGGAATTCGGTTCTGATCCGTAAATGGATGTCGTATTATGAACTGGCTAAGAAGTTTTATGAGGAAAATGGTCATCTGACCATACCGCATGATTATATGGCAGAGGGCTTGAAGCTCGGTGTGTGGATGTCTTCTCAGAGGGAGAGTTATCAGATCGGGCGGTTATCCGAGGAGCAGATCAATCTCCTTAACAACATTGGGATGAGCTGGGATCGGTTTGAGACCAAGTGGGGAAAGGGTTTTTCCTATGCCAAAAGATTTGCAGAGGAGTATGGCGATATCAATAAGGTGCCGCAGGATTTCTGCTATGATGATTTTAAGGTTAATGTATGGCTGCGGGTTCAGAGAGCCCGCAAGCGCATAGGAAAGCTGAGTGATGAGCGTATAGAGAAGCTGGAGTCTATAGGTTTTCACTGGGACAAGAATCAGGCGTTTTGGGAATCCGGTTATAATCACGCTGTAGCGTATTTACAGGAGCATGGCAGCTT
>CAJOOT010000304.1 GCA_905236215.1 uncultured Eubacterium sp. | reverse complement strand
GGGAAATTCCTTCTCAAGGACTTCTATACTCTGCTCAAACGATATATTCTCGTCATGATCTCCCAAATCCGCCTTCGTAGATGGAGTGTATATAGCTTCAGGAAGCTTCTGGGATTCTTCGAGCCCCTCCGGGAGCTTAATGCCGCAAACTGTACCGTTTTCCCGGTAACTTTTCCACCCGCTTCCGGTGATATATCCACGTACTATGCACTCGACGGGAAGCATTGTGAGCTTGCGACAGAGCATACTTCTTCCCTCGAACTTTTCGTTTCTGAAGAATTCAGGCATATCAGCAGTGTCCGTGGATATAACATGATTCTTCACTATATCCTTCGTAAGCTCAAACCAAAACTCCGACATCTGCGTAAGAATCCGTCCCTTACCCGATATATTGTTTTTTAAGATTACATCAAAAGCGCTGATACGATCTGTGGCAACCATAACAAGTGCCTCTCCCGTATCATATATCTCACGTACTTTGCCTTCTTTGACCGGCTTGTATTCTGTCATCTTTTTCTCCTTCCGTAAACTGTCATAGACAGTATCTGCATTTTTATTGCCGGAGACATTATAGCACTTGAATATGAATTTATCATCTATTTAATGACATATATGCATAGGGAACATCTCAAAAGCCAAAAAGAAAGGACGGGTGCCATAAGACACCCGCTTAAAAGACACGCGACAACTCTGCTAAATCATGAGAACTTTTTCTAAAATCATACCCTCCCATATCCAACACAACTGCTTTAAAAGCGCCGGTCACGACTCGTAATTTCAACTCAACTTACGGTTGGTAAGAATTGATTAATCCAAAAAAATTCTATCATTATCTAAGCTGTGTTGTCCATGACCGTTTAGCACGTTTCGAGTGTCGTTTAGCACGATTTTGGACCTCTCAGACCGCCGGCAGTCTGAGATAACATGAGGTCTTTATACATAATTCCGCGTCTTAGGCTGTAGTATCCGTATCGGCCTCTGATATTGTCCACAGTCCTGTCCATCTTTCTGAGTTTTTCTCTCATCATCTCATCCGAAAACATGTCCAGTTGATCGTATACATCAGTACCCGAAAGTCGAAGTGCCCTGACCCCGAGGCTCCTGACCGGTCTTCTCCATTCATAGGACAAAAGAAAAACGGAACATGCCTGAAGTGCAATCTCCGAGGTGATATCCGTAGGTCTGTTTAACATACGACGCCTGGTATAGCTAAAAAAAGAACAGTCCTTGACATATATCTCAAGCTCCGAGCACAAAAAACCTGATTTACGAAGACGCGCAGCTACTACCTCCGATAAAGCATAAAGCACTATACGAACATCTTCATTATTCATGAGGTCTCTGGATACCGTAACGCTGTTACCTATGGATTTAACCGGCGGAACCTCTCCGTGCCTCCTGACCGGAGAATCATCACAACCGTTCGCAAATCCCCAAAGCATCTCCCCTATCTTCCCCAGATGTTCCCTTAAAACTACCGGATCGGAACATGCAAGATTTCCTATGGTGTGTATGCCTATTGAATGCAGTTTCTTTACGACACTGCGTCCGGCATAGAGAAGATATGATACAGGAAGCGGCCAGACCTTTGACTCTATCTCCTCCGGATATATGGTGGTGACGGCATCAGGTTTTTGATAATCAGAACCAAGCTTTGCAAAGATTTTGTTATATGAAACGCCCACGCTGACCGTGATGCCAAGTTCAGCTTTGACTCTTTGCCTGATAGTCTGTGCTATATCGTATCCGCTACCATAAAGCCTGCCGGAATCCGTAACATCCAGCCAACACTCATCTATACCAAACGGTTCCTGCAAATCTGTATATTCCGCGTATATATTGTGCGCACGTTCAGAATAATCCAGATACAGATCCATCCTGGGAGGAAGAAATATTATATCCGGACAGAGTGCTTTAGCGGAAGCAAGTGTCATACCCGTCTCAACCCCCATACGCTTGGCCTCTATGGTCTTTGCAAGGACAATGCCGTGTCTCTTTTCAACATCTCCTCCCACCGCCATAGGTCTACCCTTAAGCTCCGGATGGTCAACAAGCTCTATAGATGCATAGCAGGAATTTATATCGCTGTGTAAAATAGAACGCACACGCTGTCACCTCCATATATGTCTGAGCGGATCCGGTCTTCTGTGCCAATTTCTTGTATCAAACATACGTTCGATTTATGAGCATTATAAAACCCCTTGAACTTATTGTCAAGGGGTTTTCGAACAAATGTTTGTTTTTATTCGAATGGAAATTTGTAATCAAGCCCGTAATAATCGCGTACTTCGATAAAGTCTTTTTGTACACCTTCTCCTACGGGGATACCCTTATCTTTTCTGTCAAGCCAGGCCTCCCATTCCTTTTCGCCGGCGGTATATATCCTGTCATGTCCCGGCGCCTTTTCGGATGCACGAAGCTGTCTTAATATCTCCCCGGTTGTTTTCTTAAATACATCAAGTCCCATAAAGAATTCGGGATTGATAACAATAAAGAAGTGACCCAGGTGATACGGACGCTTATTGCCGTCTTTATCAACATTGGTAAGGTCCTTCATAAATGCATTACCTGCAAGTGCAGCAGAGAGTATCTCCACCACTGCTGCGTATCCATAGCCCTTGTATCCTGCCAAATCCTCACCTATACCTCCCAGAGGCGCAAGAGCCGCCGTACCGTCCACCAGAGCCTTTAAGATGGCATTGCTGTCGGTCATTGCCTCTCCTTTTCTACTGACAACAGTGCCCGCCGGAGTAGGTCTTCCTTCTCGGGCATAATACTCTATTCTGCCGCGCTGCACGATAGACGTAGCGCAGTCAAGCGTAAAGGGAAAGTCCTCATCTGTGGGGAATCCAAAGGTAAGAGGATTCGTTCCCATCATATTCTCCACACCAAACGTAGGTGCAATGGATGCGCGTGCATTGGTACCGGTGATACCTAAAAGTCCCTCATTGACAGCCATGGAAGTCCAGTATCCGGCAATCCCATAATGCGAAGAATTTCTGATGGCTCCCATTGCAAGACCGTGTGCCTTGGCTTTTTCTATAAGAGATTTCATCATCTTAAAGCTGGCCACCATTCCCATTCCATCATGTGCATCAGCTACCATGGTCAAAGGTGTTTCCTTTAGAATATCATATTCGGTAACCGGATTTAAGATACCGGCTTGGATTCTGTCGATGTATATAGGTTTAAATCTGTTGGATCCGTGACTTTCAATACCGCGTCTGTCACTCTCAAGCAAAACGTC
>CAJOOT010000303.1 GCA_905236215.1 uncultured Eubacterium sp. | reverse complement strand
AGAGAGTATCAGAAGCTTTCCGGCAGGTTTATTCCGGGCAATATTCTTAAGAATTTTGGGTACTATAATTTTTCCGATGATAACAGAAAGCTTTACAGCGACCTTCTTGGAAGAAAGAAAAGCATAGTATGTATCAACGATTCCGACAAAGTACATTTTTTTGCGAGAGAGAAAAAGAAGCTTATCAGGGTATTCGACAGACTGCTTCCGGATAAGTCATTATATGAGAGGTAATATGAAGTCAGGATGCAGGAAACTAAAAAAACCATACAGAATAGGCTTTGTGTCGGGAGACATTACCAGAAAAGGCGGTACCGAACGTATATCGTCATTTTTGGCAAATGCGTTGTCTGAAGATTCCGATTTTCGTATATATGTGATATCGCTTACGGAAGAAGAGACAGAGCCTTTGTATCATGTGTCAAAAAGAGTGAAGCGCTATCGGTTGCTCGACAGATGGCCTGTCAGTCCGGGCGAATTTCTTTCGGCATCATTAAGGCTTACGGCACTTGTCAAAAAAAGAAGGATTGATGTTCTTGTGGACATTGACAGTGTGCTTGATATTGTTTCTTTGCCGGTCAAACTGTTGACAGGGGTACGTCTTATCTCCTGGGAGCATTTTAGCTACTTCTATGATTTGGGAGTATCCTACAGAGAACCTATCAGAAAACTTACAGCACTCTTTTCGGACTTAATTGTTACACTTACGGATCAGGATGCGCGTAATTTCCGTAATCTGTCTTATCCTGTCTGTCCCGTCAGGCGTATTTACAATCCTGCGGATCTTCCGGGGATGAGAGAGCCTTTGGAAGCACCACAAAGGGAAAAACTTATAATGGCAGCAGGAAGACTTACAAGACAGAAAGGCTTTGCAGATCTTATAAAGAGTGCCGTTCCCGCATTGAAGAGAAATCCCGGGTGGGAGCTTGTTATATTGGGGGAGGGTGAGGACAGAGAAAGGTTGCAGGCGCTTATAAGAAAGAGCGGATTGGCGGACAGAATACACCTTACGGGCTTTGTAAACGATCCTTCCGTATATTACGAAAAGGCCTCAATCTATGCCATGACTTCCGAGGGAGAAGGTCTCCCCATGGTTTTACTTGAGGCTAAGTATTACGGACTTCCCTGTGTGAGCTATGATGTACCTTTCGGCCCGGCGGAGATTATAACTGACGGACTAAACGGTGTTATTACACCGGCCGGAGACATTCTGGAAATGGCTCGCGCCCTGGATCGTCTCATGAGAGATGAAAACTTAAGACTTTCCCTTCAGGAGCATGTCAGAGACGATATAGACAGATTTTCCGGAGAAAGTATCATAAAGACCTGGAAAAAGGTGATAAAAAGAGTAGTAAATAAACCCGGAAGGCGTGTCAGATGAGCGGTTTAGAGCAGACTAAAGAGCGTACCAGAACTGAATATTCTATCCGAAACACCTCGGTTAAGACCATTTCATCTATCCTCCAGATCCTGGCAGGATACATAGTCCGTATTATATTTACACAGGTTTTTACCTCCAAAGTGGTAGGTTTGAACGGACTGTGTACCGATATCATAAGCATTCTTTCGCTTGCTGAGATGGGGTTTGAGAGTGCAGTTATTTATGCGTTGTATGAGCCCATAGCACACGGAAATATTAATAAACAGAAATCCATTATGCTCTTGTACCGGAAGTTCTATCACTTTGTGGCTTTTGCCGTTATGGCAACAGGTCTTGTAATCATGATATTTCTTCCTGTGGTGGTTAAGGATTATGCCTCTGTCGAAAATATAAGGCTCATCTTTTTTTTGTTCCTTTTGAATGCGGCATCATCATATCTTTTGATATATCGCTCGACACTTATCACTGCACATCAGATGGCTTATATCCCCACCTTATACTGGACAATCTCTCTGGTGGTACAGGATGTGCTGCAGATAATACTGATGCTCATATATCCGGATTTTATACTGTTCCTCATTGTTGGAGTGATAGCGACAATTGTAAGGAATGTCCTTCTTTCGCGAAAAGCGGAGAAAATGTATCCGTATCTCAAAGACCGTGATGTTACGCCTCTTGAAGACGAAGAGCGCTGCGAGCTGACAAAAAATGTAAAGGCCGTCATCTTTCACAAAGTGGGTACGGTAGCCGTAAACAATACCGATAATATCATTATTTCAGCCTTTATGGGACTCTCCGAGGTCGGAATATATTCCATGTATTTTCTTGTCATTGGATCTGTAAGACAGGTTTTGGATCATGTTTTTGAAGGCTTGTCTGCAAGTGTCGGAAACTTTTCCGTTACGGAATCTGATGAGGCCAAAAGAAAGCTGTTTAATGTGGTGTTTTTTTTGGACGGATGGCTTTTCGGTTTTGCGGGAGTTTGTGTTTATCAGTTGGTTTCGCCTTTTGTGGGGTTGAGTTTCGGAGAAGAATATGTTTTTGCCGACAATGTAGTGTTGATTTTATGCGTAAATCTAACAGTTACAGGGCTTCGTCGTGCATGCATGGTCTTTCATGATGCAATGGGACTGTTCTGGTATGACAGGTTTAAACCTGTTGCAGAGACGGTTATAAATATCGTAGCATCCATCATTCTTGTGCAGATAATGGGGACTTTTGGCGTATTCCTCGGTACGTTTATCGGCACCATGACCACGAATTTCTGGATAGAGCCTTATGTGGTATATAAGCATGGTTTTCATTCACGTGTATCGGAGTACTTTATAAGATATGCGGCATATGGAGCTGTTATTGTAGTTGCCTTTATTGCCACGACCCGGCTGTGTTCTCTTCTTCCCGAAGCGGGTTTTGTGCTTACGTTTATCATGAGACTTCCCGTGGCTGTTATTGTACCGAATATCATCTTCTTTCTGTGTTTTTTCAAGACGAGGGAATTTGGTGAAGTATGGAATATTGCAAAAGGTTTTTTAAAAAAGAGAATGACCCGGTGATAAAGCTATCTTACCGAAATACTAAGGGTACCCAGTTTGACGCCGTTTTTATCGGCTCCGGTATTTGCAAAGAGAATGTTTTCACCGGTTGTTTTGTCGGTTAACATAATTCTGACGGTGTAAGAACCGCTTTTAATATCCGAGGCCGGTATTTTTACGCTTAATGCAGTAGTCTCGGATGGATACCAAAATCTGGCGTCCGTGTCAATCGTATATGAGAGTTCACCATAGTCACCGGAGGCGTCAGCCGATGCATCGCCGGAGACGTCGCCTGAGGCATCAGGTAGTGGAGTGAGAATAAGTTCTGCGATAAATGGCCTGTACGTATTGGCAAAGCCGGTGTTTTCCACACTTATTCCAAGTGTGATATCATCATCAGGATCTATACCCGATTTTGCATTTTCAACGGAAAAATCTGATATCCAATATCTGTAGCCTAAGTGGGTGGTGATGTAGTAAAGGCCGTTCTTTCCATTAAAGACTCCATCTTCTATAATATAATCTGCCCATTTTCCGGTTATCGCCTCTGAGGCACTCAAGTATGTGATGTGAGTTTTTTTAAATATATCAACAGCGTTTTCGTAATCGTTGTATTGACTTTCCACGCCAATTTCCCCACCGTTTGGAACATACAGACAGAGCTTGTTTTGGAAGGCTTTTTCCTGTTCGGGTGTACCCTTGGTATCATATCCGTCCTGAGGGTCATCAAGATTACCGTCTCCGTAAGTTCCGAAATCATTTTCACTTCCCAAAAGCCCGTCATTGAACAGACCTATTCTGGAGGCAATGCTTCCGTCATAGGCTGAGCTTTCATCTATTGTTTCAAAAGTGGAGTTAATTATTCGATAATGAGCGGGAGTGCGTACGCTTTGAAAAACAGAAGGGTCTGTCACTTCGCAGAGTTTTTCCATAAGTTCTGTCATTCCTGCATCCGACATATAGGCTGAATCGTGCATTTCAGCAAAGTCCCCTACAAATATTCCCTGCATGAGCCAAATGATATCCGCATGTTCATTTATTACATAGGAAAGCTGTTCCATATGGGATTTAATTATATCAATTGAAGAGGGCTCGGTATCTCGACCGTTACCGTCCCAGTCATAGACAAAACGCAGGATAATTGATGCATTTGTTTCGGATTTAAAGGTGTCGAGTACCCGATCAATTTTCTTTAAGCCAATATCGGAAATATCACTTTCGGAATAGGAATTGATGTTAAACTGAATCATTGCAAAGCGGTTTTGGACTTTGGATATTGTATCGTAAGAGATGTCATAATCGTCTGCTATGTAAAAACCGTAGACGCTGTACCAGCCGGTATAGGGGTTGTTTAAGGCGTCGGCGCTTTCGGAAAAAGAGGCAGAATCAAGATTGGCATATACTTTGGGTTCTTCATCTACGGTTTCATTGACGATGGCGTTTTTTACGGCAGATAAAGAGCAGGACTTAAGCATCATGCATAACGTGGAAAGAAGTATAATAAATTGTAAGAGTCTCAATTTTTTCATATAAAATCTCCAACCGGCAAAGCAGGGGCTTTATTTTTCCAGAAGCCTGAGCTTTTGGCGATTCTTGCTGCGTCTTTTTGCGCTTTCCATGACATCGGCGGTATTGATGTTTCGGTTCAGTTTTTTGTTGTTTCGGACAAAACCTATATAGGTCTTTAGCCAAAGCATCGGCCAGGTTAAAAAGATCTTTGAGGCTTTGGGGTGTTGACGTCTTGTTTCTCCGTGGAAGGATTTAAACAATCCCCAGAGAGAGGGACTTTCCGAAAGGATCATACGACTTTTATCGTTTTGTCCGAACTCTCCGGAATCGAATACTTCCTCAAGAAGAGAATCCAACACATCGTATTTTATATCAAGCTGACAGAGAAAATCCACATTCTCCGGGGAAAGTCCGAGATCACGAATGCAGACTT
>CAJOOT010000302.1 GCA_905236215.1 uncultured Eubacterium sp. | reverse complement strand
AAGTGCCGTGGCAAAAGTCGCCATGGTAAGATCCGCTCCCTTCAAAAATTCTCCAGTGGAAGGATCGACTGTACCAAGCACTCCGGATGAAGCGATTGCAAGTCCCGTAATGGTACATACCACAATCGTGTCCCAGAAGGTACCCGTCATATTAATATAACCCTGACGAACGGGATCGTCCGTGGTGGCTGACGCTGCAGTGATGGCAGCAGATCCCATACCTGCTTCATTTGAAAAGCAGCCCCTTGCAAAACCGTACTGTATGGCATTCATCATGGATGCTGTAATGGTTCCGGCAAGTCCACCTCCTATTGCCGTCGGAGAAAATGCCATCGTAAACATCATTGATATGCCGGCAGGCAGGTTTTGAGCATTAATGCATATTACAATAATACCTCCGATGACATAGAATATAGCCATAAAAGGAACCACTACCGAAGATATCCTGGAAATCGACTTGATACCTCCCACAATAATAATAAGCGACAATACGGTAAGTATGATACCTACGGCCACATCAGGAACTCCAAATGCCGAACTCAGTGAAGATGATATTGAATTTGCCTGGGTAAGGTTTCCGATACCGAAAGATGCAATAACAGCAAACAAGGCAAAAAGCCAACCCAGCACAGCTCCGAACTTCTTGTTCCTGAAGCCCTTTTTCATGGTATACATAGGACCTCCGGACATCTCACCTTTTTCGTTTACTTCTCTGTATTTTATTGCGAGCATACACTCCGAAAACTTGGTTGAAAGTCCGAACAGTGCGCAAATCTCCATCCACACCAAAGCTCCCGGGCCGCCTGTTACCATAGCGGTTGCCACACCAACAATATTGCCGGTACCGATGGTGGCTGCAAGAGCTGTAGTCAACGCCGCAAATGGAGATACATCACCTTCTCCGCGATTATTCTTACGTGATTCCCTGCTCAACGTACTCTTTAAAGCATAGGGCAGATTGCGCCAGCTAAGGAATCTTACCCTGAGCGTAATAAAGATACCTGTACCAACCAGCAACGCACACATGACGGGTCCCCAGACAAAATCATCGATCGCGGTGAGTGTGTCTGTCAGTTCATCTATAAAATTATTCATTTTTTAGGTTTCCTCCGATTATTATTCGATTGTGTTCAGATATTGTTTAGGATGCAAAAAATCCGTCAACTTCAGCCACAAGTTCTCCGGGCTTCAATGATTTAAGCAGATATTTGACAGGTCTGAACCTCATAACAGTCATGACATGATACTTGTCCGCTTTGGACGTCAGAAACATAACAGGTATGTTCTTTGTTTCACTGTTCGAACGGAGCATTTCAAGTATCTTGGCACCACTGACTATGGGCATTTCATAATCCATAAGGATAAGATCGATCTCATGACGGGCAAGCAGAGATATTGCATTTAGACCGGAATCCGCCATATACACCTGATATTTTCCCGAAAGCCAGGTGTTAAGGCTGTTCAGGTAGTTTGGATCATCGTCCACCACCAGAATATGCTTTTTCTTTATGGCATATCTTTGTCTTTTTAGATCGTTATTGAGCTTTTCCACGAGTTCTTTGACATTGATCGGACGTTCAAATACATCGGATACGAACTCATCAGTAAGAATACTTTTTGCATCGTATATCTCCGCCGGAGTACCGATAAGGTATATTATATGAGTCCCCGGGTCTGACATACAGCGGCTCTTAAGCGTATTTAGCGCAGACTCAAAGCCGTTACCCTTCTCCGAATCAAGATACAGCAGATAAATTCCCGCCTGTTCACTGTGGGAATTGTATTCTTTGAATCTGGGTTTCATAAGACTGACTTCAAAGTCGTTGTCTTCAAGATTTGCTACAACGGCTTCTGTCATGAATCCTTCTGTATTGGCGAGAAATGCTACTTCTCGCGATTGCGGAGTTCCATTAATTATCATGCTCTTTGTTTCTTATAATCAGGATGACTCTTGCTCCAAAGCTTATCTGCGGTATCCTGCCACTCTTCCGCGTACTTATCGCATTTTGCACAGAGATGATCACAGCTCTCCGGTGCTGACAAATCTGTACTGTGTGCTCCGGTCTCGCTTACCAAACGCCTCAACACTTCGGGATTTTCAAGCATAGGACATGGCTGAAGCATGTTCTCGTTGAATGGCTGATTGGCCTGATATGCTCTGAAAAGTGGCTGCTTAAGGCATTCAAGCAGACTCTTTTCGTGTATATTTGCTCCTGAATAATGTATAAATACACACGGCTCCATATCTCCGTTAGGATTGATATGACAATAGTTCTTGCCGCCTGCAATGCAACCGTCTACCATATCTCCGTCATTTTGGAAATCTATGGTAAAGATAGGCTTTCCGCCCTCAAATGCTCTGATCTCTCTGATCCTGTGATACATATATTCTCTCTGTTCGGGAGTGGGCATAAGATCTGCTGTCGAATCCATACCTACAGGCATATAGTGGAAGTACCAGCTGAAAGTAACTCCCTTGGATATGAGGAAATCAAGGAACTCGTCTGATGTAACCACCTCAATATTTTCTTTGGTGTAGCAGATGGATGTTCCATATACAAGACCATTCTTTCTCATAAGATCCATGGCTGCCATGACTTTTGCGAATGTGCCCTTTCCCCTGCGGGAATCCGTAGTCTCTTCAAAGCCTTCGATACTCATGGAAAGTACAATGTTTCCGCACTTTCTCATATCATCACAGAACTGCTGATCCACAAGAGTACCATTCGTATACAACATAAATCCGCAGTTTGAATGCTTTTTGGCAAGCTTCACGATGTCCGCTTTTCGAACCAGCGGCTCACCGCCGGTCATGACATACATATGTATGCCAAGCTCCTTGCCCTGCGTAACAATGCTGTCCATATCTTCATATGAGAGATTAAGCTGTTTTCCATATTCCGATGCCCAACACCCTACACATTTGAGATTACATGCCGTGGTCGGGTCAAAAAGAATAACCCACGGAATCGACACACCATGCTTCTGAGCCATTTTCTGGGTGGTACCGTGGCCTACAAAACCTCCTTCAAAACCTATGGAAAGCATAAGCTTTGTCATATACTCAACATCCACCCTGTCAATTAGATCATCAAAGAAGGTCGCCCATTTTCCGTTGCTTCCGAATGTCTCTCTGAGCTTGTCATAGCCTTCCTTCGACCATGCATCCCCGTTTGCCTTTTCTATTACGTCTATAACCTTAAGATATGCTTCACCGCGCTTTTCTCTTGGTTTCTTAAGTACATTTTTTAGAGCTGCTCCGAGGACTTTCTTTTCTACTCCGTGTATCATATCAGATACCATATCAATTACCGCTTCCTTTCAAATCTGTAATCATAAAAGGTTTCACTTTTTAAACTATCTCACGAAATACTGTACCTAAAAATTGACGATTAGTCAATATCTTACATGTACAAAAAACGCCTGAGGATCATTTATGATCTCAAGCGTCTGTTTTCATTTTTATTTGTCATCTTCGGTTTCTCCGAACAATCCCTCTTCTCCGGCTATCCTGAGAAGTTCTTCTATCTCGTCGGCAGAAAGCTTGGTATAGTTTGCCACGTCAGCCATTGTAACCTCTCCATACTCCTCAATAAGTGTCTCTGCCGCTTCCATCAGAAGATTGAGCTTTTCCGCTATATCCCGAGCGCCCTTAAGTTCCGTGGCAGTCTCAAGTATATACTTTTCCATTCCCTCTCGGATGGCAAGATGAAGATAAGCATCATAGGTCTGCGCCTCTTTTTTTCCAAGCTCACCGAATGCCTCAAACAGTGCAATATAGCCTTCCTGGATAAGATCTCCTATATGAAGTCCCTCTAAATGTTTTTCCATGGCTATCTCCAGTACTTCGGGAGTCATGATCTCTACAAGACGCCTGATAGCCTCATCATCGCCACCTTCAGCCGCTTTGAAAAGCTCTTCTCTCTCCGGTACTGAAGGCATCTTAATATATCTGATTTCTTCTTCTATCTGCTCTACAAACCTTTTTTCTTCTTTTGTGAGTCTGGCCATAATCTCTCTTTGTCCACCCTGTTTTATTCTGCCGCCTTTACATCAAGTCTCTTGATGTACTGTGTAATCCATTCTACCAGATACTCGGTAAGCTGTACAAGATACTCCGCACGTTCATCTGTGACTTCTGCAAGATCTATGCGCGAAAGCCTCTCGAGAAATGATCTGTGTACTTTTTTCTGATTTTTGAGTCCCTCTATGCCATTCATTGACATATAATCCTCTACATACGAAAAGTGTACTTCAATGTAATCCTTGAGTTTTCCCATAGAAGAGACTATCTTTTCATAATTATCCATGCCCTTTTTCATATCTTCCGCGGAGGCGTGAATATCGCCTATCATCTCAAAAATAGTCTGATGCTGGGCATCCATGGCATCTATCCCGGTCAGATAATCTCCGGAAAATTTGAAGATCTCATCTTCACCAAGATCCTTATTCCTAACCACGGTACCAATAAGAGTATCAGATCCTATGATGTGATGATAAAGCCACTCTGCCGTAAACGAAAGAAGCTCCTCGAGCTTTTCTTCGGCATTATCATCTGTAATACCTTCTTCCATGACATCCTTAACAAGTCTTATGAACGCAGAATGTTCTTTCTTTTGAATCTCAAGCTCGGGATCATCAATAGACTCCATATAGGCTTCTTCATGCGCAAAATGCGTGCCCGCATAGTCAGCCAACTGTTCCAGAAGATCGCGAGCAAGAGCCGCAGAATTTATCTTTCCGGAACAGGCTGCCTCATTGGCAGTATTTAACACTTCAAACAGATGTCTGTGTTCGTTGTCTATAGTACTGTTTCCTATGAGACAATCGTCTGTAAAAATATATTTTTTCATACCAATACCCCCTCGTCATAAAAGGATTCCTAACAAAACCTCCCTCTAATAAAGACACAGCAGGACGATAAGCCGGGTTCTGTCGCGCGTGATCATCTGTCTGTCGCATCCGTCACCGGAGCGCTCAAGCGGCACATCGGAAGCAGAGCGGGCTACTCTGTATGCTTCCCGGCCTTGCTTCGGATGGAGTTTACATGTGCCCCGCAGGTCTCCCCACAGGCGGTGGTCTCTTACGCCACCCTTCCACCCTTACCCGCATAATGCAGGCGGTATATTTCTGTTGCACTGGTCCTGGAGTCTCCTCCGCCGGACGTTATCCGGCATCCTGCCCTGTGAAGCCCGGACTTTCCTCCCTCCGACTGGATGTCGAAGGGCGATCACGTGTCCTACTGCGTTTTTCGTTGCTACATTTTACATTTATGTGAGAAAAAAGGCAAGGGAAAAGTTGTGTTCAACTTCCCTTT
>CAJOOT010000301.1 GCA_905236215.1 uncultured Eubacterium sp. | reverse complement strand
TTGCCCAAGAGCTTCTTGTCAAATATGACAGAGCTCGAATGGTAGATATTGAGATAAAAAAACCATGGGCTCCGATTGGGCTGCCGGTTAGCTCAGTTTCGGTAAGGATAACCCGCAAGTGGCATAGGGCTTACGTTGCGCTGGGATCTAATATGGGAGACAAGAAAAAATACATAAATGGTGCTCTTAAAGCGTTTGATAATGATCCCAAAATCAAAACGGAAAAAGTTTCCGGGCTTATCACCACCAAACCTTACGGTGTTACGGATCAACCAGATTTTCTGAACGGAGCTGCCAAGATCCTTACGCTTTATGATCCGCATGAGCTTCTTGATGTCCTGCACAAGATTGAGGCATCTGCCGGTCGCGTCAGAAAAGAGCACTGGGGTCCAAGGACTCTTGACCTTGATATACTCTTTTATGATGATTGTGTATTAAATGATTCGGATCTTATCATTCCGCATATAGATCTTCAGAACAGGGATTTCGTGTTAGAACCAATGACAGAACTTTCTCCGGAGCTTATTCATCCTGTCTTGAGGAAAACTGTGGGAGAATTGCTTGCAGAACTTAAGTCATGACCCAACGGACAGTCGGATGGTCATACTGCGATGTATATGCATGATGATACATTGAAATCCACCGAGGTATCTTATATAATTACCACGTTATGAGAAAAGCACTTGTATTTTTTGATATTGACAGAACCATATGGGATGAAAAACAAAACATCCCTGACAGTACAATTAGGGCATTAAAACAGCTCCGCAAGAACGGTCACAAGGTATTTCTTAACAGCGGAAGGACCAGAGCTTTTATTAGAAATGAGGACGTCATGGAACTTTCTTTGGATGGAGTTGTGGCCGGGTGCGGTACATATGTTGAATCAGATCATGAGGTCCTTTTAAATCATACGATAGAAAGGAATCTTTTGGTCAGGACGATTGATATCTTTAAGACACATCATATGCCTCTTGTGCTTGAAGGGTGTGATTATCTTTTTGCAGATGCTGAGGATTTTCCCGATGATCCCTTCTTTGAAATTCTGAAACACGTCATGGGTGATTGCCTCATTCCTATAGAAGGAGCAGGTTGCGATATACGAATCAATAAGTATTCAGTAAATCTTGCAGATAATAATCTTTCCGAAATGCTTGGAGATCTTTCCATAAACTATAATATCATTATGCATGGAGAAGATTTCATGGAGGTGGTCCCCAAGGGCTTTTCAAAGGCGAGCGGTATGAAACTTCTTTCAGAACATTTCGGCATTCCCATGGAGGATACTTTTGCCTTCGGGGACAGCTCCAATGATATAGACATGCTTAAGGCTGCAGGTAAAGGCATAGTAATGGGGAATGGAACCGACGACGCAAAAAGTGTTGGAGATTACATTACAAAAGACCTTGAAGATGACGGAGTTGAGCATGCTTTGAACATGTTCGGTCTTATCTGAAGTTCTTCATATTTTTTCAACCGAATATAAAAACGAGAGAAAATAAGAGATATTATGAGATATTTGAGGAAATGCAGCCATATATTCAAATATATCGGCTTGCGTATGAGATGCCAGATGATTATTATATCCATTGTGAGTTAGCACTCACGGTTATTGAGTGCTAATAAAAAAGACAAAGATCAGGTTATAGAATTGAACTAATTATTTTAAGGAGGCAAACAACATGAAGTTAAAACCTTTGGCAGACAGAGTTGTCATCAAGCCGTTGGAGGCAGAAGAGACCACTGCATCCGGTATTGTTATTCCGGGCAAAGAAAAGGAAAAACCCCAGCAGGCAGAAGTTATTGAGGTAGGCCCCGGCGGAGTTGTAGACGGCAAAGAAGTCAAGATGGAAGTTAAGAAGGGTGACAAGATCATCTATTCCAAATATGCAGGTACCGAGGTTGAAGCAGGTCGTGATGAGAAGTACATCATTGTCAGACAGAGCGATATACTCGCTATTATCGAAGGTTAATTTTCGAGGAGGATTATAAAAATGGCAAAAGAGATTAAATACGGAGCCGAGGCAAGAGCAGCTCTCGGTGCAGGTGTAGATAAACTTGCAAACACTGTTCGCGTTACTATTGGACCCAAGGGAAGGAATGTAGTTCTCGACAAGAGCTACGGTGCTCCGCTTATCACAAACGACGGTGTTACCATAGCAAAGGAGATTGAGCTTGAAGACGGCTTTGAGAATATGGGAGCACAGCTCGTGAGAGAAGTTGCTACCAAGACTAACGATGTTGCCGGTGACGGTACTACAACGGCCACCGTTCTTGCGCAGGCAATGATCAACGAAGGTATGAAGAACCTTGAGGCAGGTGCAAACCCGATCGTACTCAGAAAGGGTATGAAGAAAGCTACCGACGTAGCTATCGAAGCTATCAAGAAGATGAGCTCAAAGGTCAGCGGGAAAGACCAGATTGCAAAGGTTGCAGCTATTTCTGCAGGAGATGAGGAAATGGGTCAGCTTGTTGCCGATGCCATGGACAAGGTTTCAAACGACGGTGTTATCACTATTGAAGAATCCAAAACCATGCAGACAGAGCTTGATGTTGTTGAAGGTATGGAATTCGACCGTGGATACATTTCAGCATATATGGCTACGGATATGGACAAGATGGAGGCAAATCTTGAAGAGCCCCTCATTCTTATCACGGACAAGAAAATCTCTACGGTACAGGATATCCTTCCGCTCCTTGAGAATATCGTAAAGGCCGGTAAGCAGCTCCTTATCATTGCAGAGGATGTTGACGGTGAAGCTCTTACAACTCTTATTGTAAATAAGCTCCGTGGTACATTCAATGTAGTGGCTGTTAAGGCTCCGGGTTATGGCGACAGAAGAAAGGAAATGCTTCAGGATATCGCTATTCTTACCGGTGGTACGGTTATTTCTGAAGAGGTTGGACTTCAGCTTGCAGATGCTACTATTGATATGCTTGGTTCTGCCAAGTCTGTTAAAGTTAAGAAAGATAACACGGTTATTGTTGACGGCGCCGGAAAGAAGAAAGATATCAGTGCACGTGTAGCCCAGATTCGTGGTCAGATTGAAGAGACTACTTCCGACTTTGACAGGGAGAAGCTCCAGGAGCGCCTTGCAAAGCTTTCGGGTGGCGTTGCTGTAATCCGTGTTGGTGCTGCTACAGAGACAGAGATGAAGGAGGCTAAGCTTCACATGGAGGATGCGCTTAATGCAACCCGTGCAGCTGTTGAGGAAGGTATCATCGCAGGTGGCGGATCAGCATTCATCCATGCTTCTAAGAAGGTTGAGGCTCTTGCCAAGAAACTTGAAGGTGATGAGAAGACCGGTGCAAATGTTATACTTAAGGCTCTTGAGGCTCCTCTTTTCTACATTGCATCCAATGCAGGACTTGAAGGCGCAGTTATCATCAACAAAGTTAAGGAATCCAAAGAAGGAACTGGTTTTGATGCATACAACGAAGAGTATGTAGATATGGTTAAGGCGGGAATTCTTGATCCTGTAAAGGTTACCAGAAGTGCTCTTCAGAACGCTACATCTATTGCGTCAACAGTACTTACTACAGAGTCTGTTGTTTCCAACATAAAGGAAGAGA
>CAJOOT010000300.1 GCA_905236215.1 uncultured Eubacterium sp. | reverse complement strand
TGAAGATGATAAGGATATATTCAGTGATGGAGGAGCGGGTTATTTTACAATATATACTCCGGATTGTGCATATCATTATTCGATTTTTTCGGTATGTCATCTCAAGGATAATGACAGAATATATTCATTGGATTTTTATCCCGAATCGGATGAGTTTTCCGGTCTGATTTCCAGACTTGAGTATCTTTCTTCTTATGTACCTGAGATAACACCAAATCAAAATAGTCGTATCATTACTCTTTCCACATGCTCATATGCGGAATCAGATCGATTTACCGTGCATGGAATGCTCATGGAAAAGTATCCTCAGTGACGTATTCCTGCCTGTTTTTAATTTTTAAATTACATTGTAATTTTGACTTCACTAGAGTAAAATAAAGCTGTTCGCGTTTTCAACGCAAATACAATCTGAAAGGAATAATTATGTCAGAAGATTTCCACAGCAAAATCCTGGAAATGATGGATCATATAGACAAAAACGGCGCCAGACTGACTCATAACGTTGACGGAGAGGAGGTCGAGGCGGCTACGGCTGACGAGCAGCTTGCCATCTTTACCATGATGAAAGAAAAAGAAAAGGAAGATGCTTTTGAAAAGGCTGCTGCAGAGCAGAGAAAAAAGGATCTTGAGGCAATTGAAGCCGAAAATAAAAAGAGGGCCGCTGCTTTGCAAAAGCAGGAGAAGGAGACCGGCATCAAAAGAGCCAATCTCTGGGGTGGACGTTTTACCAAGCCGACAGACAAAAAGGTCTTTGATTTTAATGCATCGATCAATTTTGACAAGCGTCTTCTTCCGCAGGACATTTTGGGATCCATGGCTCATGCCGGAATGCTGTACAAGATAGGCGTTCTCACCAAGGAAGAGTCTGATTCAATCATCCACGCATTAGGCAATATCCGTGACGAAGTGGAATCGGGTCTGCTTGAGATTTCAGATGAGCATGAGGATATTCACAGTTTTATTGAAGCTGAGCTTACTTCCCGTCTTGGAGATACAGGAAAGAAAGTTCATACCGGACGCAGCAGAAACGACCAGGTTGCTCTTGATATGAGGATGTATATACGAGGAGAGATTCTGGCGGTAGATTCACTGCTTAAGGGACTTCTTGAGGAGCTTATTGACCTTATGGAAGCGCATCTGGATACCGTTATGCCCGGATTCACACATCTACAAAAGGCTCAGCCTACTACATTGGCTCATCATCTCGGAGCATATTTTGAGATGTTTAAGAGAGATCGCTCCAGGATGAGAGATACATTTACCAGGATGAATTACTCTCCATTGGGATCATGTGCCTTTGCGGGAACCACTTATCCCTTGGACAGAGCCTACACGGCGGAACTTCTGGGGTTCTATGGTCCCTGCCTCAATTCTATGGACGGTGTGTCCGACAGAGATTATCTGATAGACTTTCTTGCTGCACTGGCGGAGATTATGATGCATCTTTCTCGCTTTTCGGAAGAAGTCATTATATGGAATACCGATGAATACAGATTCGTAGATATGGATGATGCATACAGTACAGGATCGTCCATTATGCCCCAAAAGAAAAACCCTGATATAGCAGAGCTTATCAGAGGAAAGACAGGAAGGGTCTACGGAGCCCTTACATCAATACTTACTACGATGAAGGGGCTTCCGCTTGCATACAACAAAGATATGCAGGAGGATAAGGAAATGGCTTTTGATGCCATTGACACTGTCAAAAACTGCATAGAGTTGTTTACTGAAATGATAGCTACCACGCGTTTCAACAAGGAACGTATGGAATTAAGCGCTGCCCGTGGGTTTACCAATGCTACTGATGCGGCAGATTATCTTGTCGGGAAGGGTATGCCCTTTAGAGATGCACATTCGGTCATTGGGCGCATAGTGGTATATTGCTCCGAAAAATCAAAATCCATCGATGAGATGAGCATTGATGAGCTTAAGGATTTCAGCGATATTTTTGACGAAGATGTTTATGATGCAATTTCTGTATCAACGTGTGTCAATAAAAGACTAACAGTCGGAGCTCCCGGAAAGGAAGCTATGATAGACGTGATTACCCAGAACAGAGCCTATTTGGCAATGGATTGGCAGGATGATGCAGGTGTTGGAGGTTAATTCTTAAATGACGAATTCACTATTGTCATTTGTGCTTCATTACGTTAAACTGTTAGAGTTGCATTTTGTGAAGTTAAGAGTTCGGAATTTAGGAAGGAGATCATTATGAGTGATAAATTACAGGTAGCCGTATTAGGCGGTACAGGCATGGTAGGTCAGCGTTTTGTTTCGCTTCTTGAGAATCATCCCTGGTTTGAAGTTAAGGTGATTGCCGCAAGTTCAAGAAGCGCAGGCAAGACATATGAAGAAGCTATTGGAGAACGCTGGAAAGTTGATGTTCCTATGCCGGAATCTTCCAAGAACATCGTGGTGAAAGACCTTCACAATATTGAAGAGATAGCATCTGAAGTTGATTTCTGCTTTAGTGCCGTTGACATGACCAAAGAAGAAATCCGTGAGTTTGAGGATGCGTATGCAAAGACCGAAACGCCCGTGGTTTCAAACAACAGCGCCCACAGATGGACTCCGGATGTACCGATGGTAGTGCCCGAGATCAATCCGGAGCATTATGAGATTATCCCGTATCAGAGAAAACGTCTTAACACCAAGAGAGGGTTTGTGGCTGTTAAGCCGAACTGTTCCATACAGGCGTACACGCCGGAGCTTAACGCCCTTAAGGATTTTGGGATAAAACAGGTGGTTGTAAGTACATATCAGGCCATATCCGGCGCAGGAAAGACTTTCCGTGAGTGGCCCGAGATGGAAGGCAACATCATTCCCTATATTGGCGGAGAAGAAGAAAAGAGTGAACTTGAGCCCCTTCGTGTATGGGGACATATTGAAAACGGACAGATTGTTCGTGCTGAACGTCCTCTTATTACCGCACAGTGCATTCGTGTGCCGGTACTTAACGG
>CAJOOT010000299.1 GCA_905236215.1 uncultured Eubacterium sp. | reverse complement strand
TCATCTTCCGAACCCTCCATCATGCTCCGAAGTTCATTCAATCCCCTCAGCTTATAATTGCTAACTATCTGCGGATCCAGACCCAACAATTCTGCTAATACATGAATCGGTATCCCGAGAACGATTGTCCCCTCGATCACCTGCTGCTTTCTGGCACTTATTTTGCTAAGAGATTCAGCCAGTTTTCTGTTACTCAGCAGTAGATGAAAACTCCCCAACAAAATCTCCACCAATTCCTCTTCCGCGAAAGGATCGTAGGACGCAAGATTATCCAGGTTCTCCGAGGTATATTCCGGCTGTCTTCTTTTCATTCAGGCGTATGACTTCACCTCGTTGTAGATAAGTCCGTCCAAAACCTTCTTGATCCAGGAATCAAATCTCTCCGGTAAGCTGTTCTCTGTACAGTGCGGATTGATATTTTCATCTTTTTGCATTTGTGCCTGCCTTTCTTCAGGCACCGGGATTTCCCTTATGTCGCCCTAGAAACTTCCAATGGGGGTCCGAATATAACCTTCGATTTTGAAAAAAGTTGAAAAATGCTATTCCAATTTATTGGAATAGCTAAAAAAAGAGCGCCCGGCATGTTTTGCACCAGACGCTCAGATCTATTCAGTATTCCGTTTGTTGTATCCTACGATTATCCATAGGCACTCACCTCATCGCAGATAAATATGGAGACCCCCATACTATCAGTCTACAAAAAGTGCTGTCCGATAATCCTCACTCGTTCGTCAAAAAAGGATTGTTTTTTCAGTGATCTTCTGTTAGAATCGTGGATGGATAAAACTATACATTTCTAATGAACACCAAAACTGCTATGGCTCCATATGGGGTCTATGGCAGTTTTTTGTTTTCACCTGCCATTCCCTCATATATGAAAAACTATCGCCGGAAACGGCGTTATGAGTTCTAAGCAACCGGCCTAAGCCGGTCAGAACTCGCATATCCCCTACGGGATATGCCGAAAACCAGCCAGCCAGCAAGCACTGCCTGCGTTCCCACACAGGCTCAAAATCCTATCATTTTTCTTGCCCGAAAAATGACACGGATTGTGCTTGCAGGGAAATATCCCCTGACCCCTTGTCTTGCTCCGATACCGGAGCGCTAAAGACCGGGCCGGAAACGGCCATATGTTCATAAACGCACGCCCTATGGCTGCATTCACAATTACGGAGGAATCATATATGTCAACAAGAGATAGAAAACACGAACTGAAAGTCTTTTTAAGCGATGATGAAGAACGCATCCTGGAATCCAAAATGAAGTGCATGAAGCTACCCAACAAATCCTTTGTCATCCGGCAACTTATTGTTAATTCCATGCTGTACGATGTGGACTTAAGAGAGTTCAGGGACATAAGCACCCAGTTAGCACGCATCGGTAATAATCTGAACCAGATCGCCAAGCGCGCAAATGAGACCAGAAGCATATTTCAGAGCGATATTGATGAGATCAAAAAGGAGTTCGAAGAGATATGTCGATTACAAGAATCCATGCTATCAAAGCAACCGTCGCCCGTTCGATAGCATATATCACCAACCCTGAAAAGACAGATGGCGAAACCCTTGTTTATGCACACGGAACGGTACCAGAATATGCAGCCGCATCCTTCGCCCAGGCACTCAGCCATACTGATGAAAATGATCCGAATCTAGCATTTCACCTGATACAGTCATTTGCGCCCGGAGAAGTAAAACCGGTGGAAGCCCATGAGATAGGCAAAGAGTTAGCAGAGAGACTTCTGGGAGGACGATATTCCTATGTCCTGTCCACTAACGTAGATAAGAATCACTGTCACAACCATCTTATATTTTGTGCCGCCGACAACATAGAACACAGGAAATATCATGATTGCAAAGAGACCTATAGGAACATCCGGCGCATAAATGACGAGCTTTGCAAAGAGCACAATCTGTCAGTGATCCGTGAGGACCGGCACAAGTCAAAATCCTATAAAGAATGGATGGCCGATAAAGAAGGAAAGTCATGGAAGACGCAGTTGCGACGGGATATCAACGAATGCATAAAGCAGTCTCATGCCTATGAAGACTTCATAAGGCTAATGCTGGCAAAAGGCTATGAGATAAAGGATTCAGATTTTGGCGAAGAAGCCCATAAATACATCGGATTCAGAGCCCCGGGATATACCAGATGGGTGCGCGGAAAGGCCAGGACACTTGGAGCAGAATATACCAAGGAGCGCATCAGGGAACGCATAGAAAACAGGCCAAAGATCCGCACCGAAAAAATGCTTAAAACCACCGGGCAGACCACCACCCTGATTGACACTTCCCAAGAGAAATTTCAGGAAAATGAAGGACTCATGCGCTGGGCCAAACGCCAG
>CAJOOT010000298.1 GCA_905236215.1 uncultured Eubacterium sp. | reverse complement strand
TGACTGCGAATGTTATTTACTGTTCTTAAGTATTATGTGTTGAATATCTTTGGTGGCATACATTCGCTCGTCTGCAATAAGGAAGGTATGATGGAAGTTAAAGGGCGGTTTTCGGCATTCACTTCGAAAGGCATAGCCATAGGCTACGCTGTGGTTTACTGTTGGTTCCTGTTCATCCAGCTTTTCGAGCAGAAGATTCATTTGAGTGATAAGCGCATCTACTTTGATGACATCGGTGTCAGCTATTATTACAACGAATTCATCACCGCCTATCCTGGCTGTGTAGCCGACACGTGAAAATGTGATATCAAGTATGTGTGCAACGTCTTTTAAAAGCTTATCACCTGCTGTATGGTCACGCTGGTCGTTTACTTCCTTAAGTCCGTTCAAGTCAAGGCTAATTACACAGTAATCGTGTTTGGAACGGTCGATTTCCGCAATTTTTTGTACTAGAGAAGCTCTGTTGTTCAGACCGGTAAGAACATCGGTATATGCAATCTTTGAAAGTGATTGCGTCTTTTCACGGCGGTGGCCTGTATCAGACATAAAGGAGATATAGTTTATAATTTGTCCTAAGATGTACACCGTGGCTCCCAAACAGAAGAGCTTTGTAAGAAACGGATTTGTGCCCAGATCCGTACCCGTAAGGTATCTTGTGACAATGATGTTGCCTGCCCAGAATACTAAGAAAATGGTGAGAGTTACCAGGGTGATTGCCATGTTTTTTGAGCTTTTTTTTCTGTAGAGCTGTACCACATCCACGTAGAACAGAAGAACCATTGCTAAGGAAAAGAAGATGGCGTAGTATAACTCAAAATCCTTCTGGTGGACAATGCCTGCATTATCGAGAAGCAGGGACAGCAGGGCAAAGACAATAAGACCGTATCCTGTTGAGAGGATTGGGATACGTATTTTTCTTGAGAATACATAGATTGAATCTAAAATAAGGAATATTGATCCTACAGCCACAAATAGCATTGTATATTGAAGAACAGATGCCAAATCAAGGGATGAGACAAAGGTCAAAAAATGATAATCGCAGGCGCTCCAAAGTCCAAGGGAGATCATAAATATTCCCGAGAACAATAGAATATGGATTCTTTCGTAAAACGGGTAGAAGATAAGGCTTAAGAATGTGATAATTCCCCCGAACATGGTAAGGAACAGGCAGACAAAGATAGGATATTCAAATATGCATATCATGTTTGAAAGAAGGTCAAAGTGATCTCCTATCATAAGAGGGAGAGGTTTTCGGTAGACGAAGTCATCTCCGGCAGTCTGCTCTATGGTAATAACAGATTTGGTCAGATCTTCTTGGGGCAGGGTCAGAAAGCAGAATGATGCTCCTATGCTGGTATCAATTGCAAGGTCTTTGGATGAATCAAACAGAATAGCTCCGTCTATTGACATCTTTAAAGTGCAGTGATTGTTCTCTAAGAGCAGAGTGGGAGTTTTGCTCTCTGACAGATCTGATCCGATGACACGAGAGTATTTAATGGTCTTTCCGGATTCAAATGAGTTCATCATAAGGCTGGAGAAAGATTTTTCGGAAAGATTCGTGTATGTGGTTCCGTCTATCTCAACATCCCAGTCGTCGCTTAATACCGTTATGTTGTCCGGTGATTTTATGAGAAAATGCACGGCAACAAAAAACAGTATCAGAATTACGATGCACATTGAGTAGGCGAAGATTTTCTTTTTCATTGATGCTCACCTCCCAATGTGTTTTTAAGACCATGACGGAACCTTTTGTCGTCATACATGCGGTCGTCTGCCATCCTGTATATTTCCATGATTTTGCCGTCTGTAGTGTCTGATCTTTTGGCGGTTCCTATAGAAACGCGAAAATCAAGGATATCATCCATCTCTGAATGTCTTATCAGCGATTTTACGAAGTTATCCATGATGTTGTCAAAGGCTTTATCATCCATTTCGGGGAGAATGACAATAAATTCGTCACCGCCCATACGCCCTATGGCTTTGGCCGGTCTGAAACATTCACGAAGGATATCCGCAAATGTACGCAAAAGACGGTCGCCTTCCGAGTGACCATGGGCATCATTGATTTTTTTTAAGTCGTCCAGGTCCATGCATAGTATACGTATATTTGAGGTGTTGTTTTTAAGTGAGTCGAGAACAAGTTCACAATGTGTACGGTTTGCAAGTCCTGTCAGAGAATCAAGATAAGCGATGGCTTCAAGGCTTTTCTGGGTACTTTCATCGCGGAATACAGTTATACTGGAGTTTATGTAGTGCAGCATTATGCACATGATGAAGATTAAGCTTCCTATGGTGGAAAAAGTGGTGTCACGTCCGGTAGAGTTCATGATAAGACCAAGTTTGGTTGTAACAACTATCAGGACTTCTACAAAACCACCTACAATAAGTGATATTGATCCCCAAACAAGAATAGTATCGTCCAATGACATATTTTGATGCGGCTGAGTACGGTTTTTTCTTAGATTGAAAACAATAATTATGAGCAGCGAAGGTGTTTCGGTAAGGCACAAAAAATGCATGATTGCCATCAGAGCATCGGGTGATATAAATCCGGTCGAAAAAATGATGCCCGCCGAGAGCAGATATACTGCATTCAATATACAGCATATAAACATAAAGCGATGAGCATATTGTTTAAATACCGAATAGAAAAATACGGATGCAAGAAACGGTATGGCAAAAAGAGATATGTAACGTATTGTATAATTTAAGCTGCTGTCGCTGTTTAGAAGCGTGAGAAGCCCGTGGGATGATAAAAGATACAGACTGATATCAACTGAAAGAAATGCCGGGAATACAACGCTGATATTTTGAGTACCTTTTAAGAAATATGACGGTGAAAGTATGATAAGTATCAGACCGAAGATAAACATAAAGGATCCGAGAAATATAACAAATTGGGAATCTTTTAGCCATTTTAGTGTAAGGTCTGAGTAATTGCCAAAGTATATGGGAGTAAAGCCGGAGAATGATTTTCCGGAACAGGGAGTAAGAACAATACGCAGGGTGGTTTCAGAATATTTTGCCGGAAGGTAAATGATGTGCAGGTTTGACGACATGGAAAGGTAATCCTCGTTTTGCTGCGAGCCGAAGGAGTATATCAAGTCAGAGTCTGCATATACTTTGATGGCCGTCATATCATAATCAAGGATGATGGAAGCTCCGGGGATGATAGCAGTATCATCTATTACACCCGTAAGCTGGATTATTTCGGGTGATTCGCTTGTATCAGGTATAAATTGTGTGATGTCGGTATCGTGTACTAAAGAATAATTGTAGTTGATAGTCCAGATATCGTTGATGGGCTTGATTTCGTAATAATAGTTTGCTTTGGAAAGAGGAGAAATAACATACAAAAAAGCGCATGCAAACAATGTGCAGATAATAACCGAAAGAAAAACTTTAGGATAAGATGCCTTTGGTCTCATGCTTCCCCCGAAATGAAACTCAATAAATAAGAGCTTTAACGTGAATCAATTATACAATAGAAATCATTATCTGAAAAGTAGGTATTAAACCTTTGACAATACATGGCTTAATATGTAAAATTAAGACTGTTTTTTAAATGTCGTAAAAACGGCAACAAACAGGAAAGGGTGGATTATATATTATGGTGGATCCGGTTACTGCATGGGATATGTCAGGATTGATGTGGATGTATGCCCACAGAAATGATTTATTGGATGGATTTTTTTCTTTTATAACACATTTTGGCGATAAAGGATTGTTTTTTATTGCGCTAGGTCTTATTCTTATCATTTTTTCAAAGACCAGAAAATGCGGTCTCACCGTAGCGGTGGCGTTGGCAATAGGTGTTATAGTGGGAAATGTAATATTAAAAAATGTTGTAGCAAGGATAAGACCTTTTGATCTGTACGATGTAATGAATGGTACAAAAGACTATATAGATACGATAGTAAAAAGACCCGATGACTGGTCATTTCCGTCGGGACATACTATGGCCGCGTTTGCTACGGCCACAGCTGTTTTCGGATATTACAAAAAAGCCGGTCTTGCCTTGATTATCTTTGCTGTCATCATGGGCTTTTCGAGGTTCTACCTGTTTGTTCACTATCCCACGGATATTATATGCGGAGGTATTTTAGGAATCATTTCCGCTTTTATTGCAATAAAGCTTGTAAATGCATTTTTTGCCAGAAGGGAAAGACGCTTCTAGATTATGGAAGAAAGAAAATATGCCGTTCTTATAGACGCGGATAATGTGTCAAAAAAATACATAAAAAATATCCTTGAGGAAGTATCGAACTTTGGTGTTGCTACTTACAAGAGAATTTACGGCGACTGGACGAAGAATAACGGCTGGAAGGATGCTTTGCTCGACCATTCCATAATGCCTGTTCAGCAGTACAGCTACACGGTTGGAAAGAACGCCACAGACTCGGCTATGATAATTGATGCCATGGACATTCTTTATTCGGGGAATGTGGAGGGATTTTGTCTTGTGTCATCTGACAGCGATTTTACACGCCTTGCTGCCAGGCTTAGAGAAGATGGAATGCATGTTATAGGCATGGGAGAAAATAAAACTCCCACTGCGTTCAGAAGAGCCTGCAATGTATTTAAAATTCTCGAAGTTATTTCCGGAGAAAGATCAGAAAATGAGAACGAGAATGTAAAAAAACAGGAAGGAATCACCTCTGTTTCGGATATTGAGAATGCAGTATGCAGGATTATCATGGAAAATACAGATCAGGGTAAAGAAACCCAGATAGGAGAGATAGGCAGCAAGCTAAACCTCCTGTATCCCGATTTTGATGTCAGAAACTATGGATATTCAAAGCTTACCACCTTTCTCAAGGAAAGCTGTCAGGATGTTCGTTTTACAATGAAGCACAACCAGATAGTTTTGAGCATTAATGAAAGAGAGGCTGATATTATTTCTATAGTTCATGGGATACTTCGCGCCAATGGAGGATCGGTAGATAATATGAGCCGTATCCATGAGGATATCAAAAAGCAGATTCAAAACTTCAACGTCAAGAATTACGGATACAATAAGTTTGGCCAGTTTGTAAAGAGCCTGCCCGGTGTTGAACAGGACGGCCCAAATGGATTAAAGTTGAAATAGAGACACTAAAATAGTATAATATCAAGGCTGTTTTTTAGTGTATGAATATTAAGGAGAAGCTGTTTGTTATGATAAAGAAAGCTTTTAAAGTGGTTTCGGCTGTTATGGTTCTTGTCCTTTCGTTTTGTATGCTTTCCGCGTGCGGCACACTTGAGTCTGACGTGAGTGCGATAAAGCTTGAAAAGGACGGAAGTGTTCTCAGTATCTACATTAGCGAGCTTGATAAGTCTTATTATGATGCTGATGAGCTTAAAAGTTATATAGATGAGAATGTGGAGAGCTATCTTGCGCAGAATACGGATGCCAAGGTAGAGGTTCAGAAGTTTGAGGCTTCCGATGGAAAAGCCACTCTCAATATGAAATACGATAGTGCGGATACTTATGCGGGATTCAATAATCTTGATTTTTATTCCG